>JAIRLY010000319.1 GCA_031259075.1 Dysgonamonadaceae bacterium
CCGGAAACGCACCAAATATCTCCGTTTTTACTTTCATGCAAGCGGATTGAATTGGGCGGAGAAACAAACAAACGGTTCAATGCTTCGTAAGGCTCCATTTGGTCGGTTTGTTTGTTGTAAAGATAAAATCCGTATTCCGAAGAAAAGACAATTTTGTTTTGGACGCGATAAAGCGTATTATTTTGGTTTGTCGGAAAACCTTTATCCGGGCCATATAAATCCACCCGCGCGATACTGTCCTTCTTGTCGTTTAAATAAAGCCGGAACATTCCTTTTTGCCAGTGACTAAACCAAATACTTCCATCTTCGTTTTCTTCGAACATAGGACTTGTTTCGGCAAAATTTCCTTTAAGGAAATGGGAAAACACCCATGTATTTTTTGTTTTTTTCAAGATAAATAAACCATGGTACGAACAGCCGAGAATCAAATCGGGACGACTGATCAGCCGTTTAAACGACCACGTTCCCTGCAATTGTGGAATACGTTCGGCCCTGTCGGAATAAACAATAAAGGCGCCCATGTCGCTTCCGCAAAAAAGCGTATTATCAATTTCCGTTAAGTTCCAAACCTGACCTTCCATCCGCTTTACCAGTTTCAGCCGGAGTGGTTCCGGAACATTTACCAAAGGATAAGATGCGGTATAAAGTCCTTGGTTGGTGCCAAAATATATTTTTCCATCTTTCAGAAGTGAAGTATAGCCCGAACCATATAAATTATTACTCCCGAATATATTTGATATGGAAGTGTTAAGCAATACATAATCAATACCTTTGTCCAAGCCGAGCCATAAATTTTGTTGCCTGTCGAAGGCGACGCTGAGTACGGTATTGTTTTGTAAACCCAAATAACTGTTGGCATAAACAGTTGTTCCTTCCACAATATCCATTACGGCAATACCTCGTTGAACAGTGCCGAAAACAAGCAGTTTACCGTTTGTTGCGGCGCTAAACACTTGATTGTTTTTCAGGAAATCGTCTATTCCGGTAACATAGGGAACTACCGAAATCCCGTCAAACAAATAGACTCCGTGAAAATTTGTTACAAATAAAACACGGTCGCCTTGAAAAGGAAGAATGGCGACAATTTTTTTTTTCGTCAGTATCTCAGCTCCCGGAACACGAATAAAGAAATCTCCGTTCAACATAAATGCGCCTTTTTGAATTCCGGCGACAAAAAAAACATCATGTACAATTGCTGACGCATTGATCTTATCGTCAAACGGAAGATGTTCTATGGTGTCCCCGTCGTAACGAAAAATAGAACGGTCGGTTTGAAAATACATCTTTTCACCCGCCCTGTGTATGTTCCAAACATCGTCAAAGTTCCTGAAATTCCCGTCTATTTTACTAACCAGCGAATGATAACCTAATTGTCCATTACTCAATTTTTGATAATAACCTAATTCGTTTGACGCTCCAACGTATATTTTCCCATCGGGCGCACATAAAACCGAACGCAGTTTCGTAATATTGGCAATGGGATAAGTTCGCCATTTTTTTCCATCAAACTCCAACAACCCCGAATTATTGGCAAAGTACATAATATTCGATTCATGTTGGGATATCGCCCAGTTTTGAGCGCCCGACTTGTAAATATTGCCGGTAAAATTTCGAACTATCGGATAACCTGCAAAAACAGGAAGGTTAAAATAGAAAAAAATTAGGATTATAGAAATAAATAACTTCATTGAGATATATATATTTAATATAAAAAAGTTCTATATTACTAAATTTTTTAAGTTGAATTTATAATCAAAATATGTTTTTCAACATGTTTATTATAAATATTTGATTATAGGTAAATTAAAGATTCAAATGCCGTGTTTTTGAGTAATAACAAAATCGGATAATCGTATTTTTGCGAAATGATTTTTTGTACTAATTAAGATATTACCTTGTATTTTTGCATTAAGATTTTATATAAATTATAGAACACAAAAAACATTAATTTATTAACTTTAATATTTAGAATCATGAAAAAAAATTCATTAAAGTATGTTTGGGCGCTTTTTTTATGTGCTATTTTAAATTCTCCTATGGCATTTGCCACACAGTATTGCCACACGGCAATGAGTTCAATTGATGGTACAGCTACAATCTATTTGTCGTGTCAGTCGGCAGCAGCAAATCAGTATGAGATAAAAATTGAATCGGATGTGGCAATGAACGGACTTGGCGGTTCATTTGCTAATGTAAATGGCGTGGACGGTTATCAACTGAATGTGCAAGGTCGCTTTCAATTAAGTGCAGACAAGTTGACCATAACCATCCCAATTACATCAACCACTCCTCCCCGATTATATACTCCTTTGTACGTGTTGATGCCGGTAGAAAAAGTTTTTACATGGCCAAGCAATGTGGACTGGGGCGTATGTGAAAGTTCTGTGCCCGATGACGTTGCTCCTGTGATGGGAACGGCAACCGTAATGGGCGATCCTTCTTACTTCTCGGCTATTTTGACTTTGACGGCTACCGACGATGTCACCGATCCGGTTACGCGCTTTGTGGCAAATGATCCTGACAATGGCATTACCAATCGATTATTAACTGCGGACGAAGCAGGAAATGCTACAATAAACGGTTTATCGCCTTCAACCACTTACAATTTGACAATATACGCGAGAGACGACGCCGGTAATACATCGGCAAACTCAGCTTCGGTTTCTTTCACTACCACTGCCCGTGAAAGCGATTGTGAGGGAGATAAGGGACATTTTGCCATTCCTACCGCGACGAGAATCCATTATACGATTCAATATTCCGGAGGAGATGTTATATACACAATAACGCCAATCAACACAGCGCAAACAATCACCTTTGCTGAAGTACAGACAACTTCGGGTAATTATCCAATGACAATAGCGGCAAACAGCAAGTCGGCTACGTATACACAAACCGAATTAGCATCCGGCGCTACGATCGGCGTCCGTTTTTTGTACAGCTTGAATGGAATGCCCGGAAACGAAATGACGTCCGAAAACATAACATTGACCGATCCCAACATTATTTATTACGTGGTAGGCCAATGCGGTGCGACGGCCATAGCAGAACTGTCGAAACAACAGTCCATAAAACTTTATCCGAATCCGGTTACAGACAACTTGAACATCCTGTCGGACAAAAAAATCAGCCAAGTAATTATTCGCAATTTGACGGGGCAAACCGTAAAAGCCGTCACCCTGAATAATTTCGAAAAAAGTATTGATCTAAAAGAGGTCGCTACGGGGAATTACTTTGTAACCGTACTATTTTCCGACGGACAACTGGTAACGAAAAAAGCGCTTAAAAAATAATGGTTCATTACAAATAGTCTACGAAAATGGAATTAAAACAAGTAATATTATTTATTAACTTTAATATTTTGGAATCATGAAAAAAAATTCACTGAAGTATGTTTGCACATTTTTTTTATGTGCTGTTTTAAGTTCTCCTATGGTATTTGCCAC
>JAIRLY010000399.1 GCA_031259075.1 Dysgonamonadaceae bacterium
GAGCAACAGGCGAAATCGTAGCCTTTGTTTGGGGAAAGCGAGACATGAAAACCGCAGGGAAATTGAAGAAAAAATTATCTGATTCAGGAGTAACCTGCGGAAGTATTGCCACTGATGACTGAGATAGCTTTATTACTGTATTCAAGGGTGAAAACCATCTTATCGGAAAGAAATATACAGTTGGGATAGAGGGGAATAACTGCCGACTGAGACATCGTACGCAGGGCTTTCCATAAAACTTGCTGTTTTTCAAAGAAACTATTCAACCATTTTAAAGCTTTTAACCTCGCGTTTTTTTACATCAATTTCGACTTTGTATGAAGTAGCATACTTTTTACATCACCTCCTGTTTTTTTTATTAGTCCCGGAATCGATGAATTTTAATAAATATTTTGTAAATTATTCTTATTATACTTAACTTTGTCACATTTGTATAAACTCCTTAAACAATTTCTTTTAGAAATGATTAAAAACTCAAAATAAAAATGAAACAAATTAACTTGATATGGCTCGTATCTCTTCTTTTATTTTTTTCTTGTATAAATGAAAAAATAAATGCAGATGACGAACAAAATACAATTGAAGGAATAACACCGGATAATTACCCGCGTGTAGATGGTTCAACTTCAACTGAACCATTGAACACGCTGATCGCGTGCAAACTATTGGGTTGGAATTATGAATGGCAAAAAAGTGTTTTCGGAAACGGCATTTGGCGGTTAGTACCCCGTGCGGAAAGTATTCCTGAAAACTTTTTCACGGAACGGGTAAAATCGACCCAAACACACAATGCAATTCTTAATCTAATTGACAACCGGACGGATATTATTATTTCAGCAAGAAAAATGTCGGAAAATGAGAAGGATTATGCCCAAAGTACTGGCGTTAGTCTAATCGAAACACCTGTAGCTCTGGATGCACTTGTTTTTCTTCTTAACAGACAAAACACAGTTAATTCATTGACTGTAAGACAAATTCAAGACATTTATTTAGGATATACTACTCATTGGGACGAAGTTGGCGGAACAAATGAAGAAATCAAGCCGTTTATCCGGAATGCAAATTCAGGCAGTCAGGAAATGATGAAGGAAATTGTAATGAATAATACCGGAATGCCCGATTGGACAGTTGGTTATACCGATGATGAAATCATTCCGGTAATGGCCGCCGTATATATGGAACTTGCCATGTATCAAAATGGAATATGTTTTACGCCTCATTATTACAAGGAATACATCATTCGAGATGCAGTAGGGGCGGAATTTGTCAAAAGTATTGCGATTGACGGAATTTATCCCGATGCTTATTCGATAAAAAACAAAACGTATCCGTTTGTTGCCAATGTTTATGTCTCCATCCGTTCTGATTTAGACCATAATACAATGGCTTATAAGTTGTATGAATGGCTACAAACACAAGCAGGAAAGGATGTTATCTCCGAAAGCGGATATATTCCGGTGGAAACAACGGTATTGCTAAATTGATATAGAAATGTTCAAAATAGATTATTGATTATTAGTGATTTACATTAAAATTTTTGTTCAAAAACTATACTAATTTAACAATGCCCAATAAATCAATCTTAATTGTATAAGTAGCGTTTGATACTCTTTTTAGGCGTTTTTTCAAATTCATTCGAGTAAAGTTGTATTTCCGCAATTTTTTCGTATGAAGCAACCATTCCATTCAACGTTTTCTTATTTTGATTCATGATTTTTTGCAAATCTTCTTCATTCATTCCGGCAGAATCGACTGCATCGTAATCCGGATGTACCAAAGCGATTAATTTTCCTTTTCGTTCTACCACCAAACTTTCCATAATGAACGGCAAATTATCCAGCTTAGCCTCGATTTCTTCGGGGTAAATATTTTGCCCGCTAGCGCTTAAAATCATACTTTTTGAACGCCCTCGAATAAATATATTGTTATTTTTGTCGATCGTTCCCAAATCACCTGTTTTTAACCAACCGTCTTTTGTGAAAGTATTCCGGGTAGCCTCTTCATTTTTATAATAACCGAGCATTACATTTTGCCCTTTTACTTGAATTTCTCCGGCAATTTGGTAGGGATCGTCCGAATCAATACGTACTTCCATACAAAGCAATATTTTACCACAAGAGTGCGCAACATAATCCTGATAAAGTGAAAAACTGATCAAAGGAGCACATTCGGTCATTCCATAACCCACCGAAACCGGAAAATTTATTTTATGAAAGAAATCTTCCACTTCTGCATTTAAAGGAGCGCCTCCAACAATAATTTGTTCAAAACAAGATCCAAAAGCAACGGCCAATTTTTTGCGAATTTGTGCGTAAATCCGATTTCCTAATAAAGGAAGATTTAAAGCAATCTTCATCACTTTTTTTGTAATTATGGGCAAAATCATCTTTTTGTAAATTTTTTCCAATACAAGCGGAACGGACAGAATCAAGATCGGTTTCACTTCATCAAACGCTTTTGTCAAAATTTTTGGGGATGGTATTTTACCCAATAATGTAATATGACATCCTTCGGATAAAGCATACAAAAATTCAAAGGCTGCTCCATAAGTGTGTGCTAAAGGGAGAAACGACAGCATTGTATCTCCACTTTTCAAGTTGAAAATATTATGGGCGAACGTCAAATTTCCGGATAGATTACGCCCTGTAATCATCACTCCTTTACTAAAACCGGTAGTGCCGGAAGTATAATTCAATACTCTGATTTTATCGTCGGAAATATCGGCATAATTGACGCTTTCCGGAGTAAAACCTTCCGGATATTTTTGACGGAATTTAGTTTCAAGAAGCGGAATAAAAGTTTTTAAATTTTCACTATCTCTTTGATACTGTAAATTAAAACCGGAAAGAGAAAGAGAAACTTTTAGTTTAGGAATTTTTTCTTTTTCCAAGGTTTCCCAAATCGAATCGGAAACAAACATCAATATCGATTCGGAGTGATCAATAATATGATGGATATCATTCAAATTGAAATCCTGCAATATAGGAACAATTACAGCGCCATAAGTCACAGTCGCCATATATGCGATGCACCATTTAGATGTATTTTTACCTACTAATGCGATTTTGTCGCCTTCTTTTATTTTACATTCATTAAAAAGAATGTGCAGTTTTGCGATTTCTTCGGCCACTTCATTATAGGTATATGAAATATCCGTCCCGTAATCCGTAAATGCAGGATAATTGAAATTATCCTTGAAACTTTTTTCAAAAAGTTTAATGAAATTTTCTTTTCTCATGGCACACTTTTGTTTACTGTGTGCAAAAATAAGAAAAATTATTCATTACAAAAGAAAAAAATAACATTTAAATGAAGATATAAGTAATTTAATAGATAAATTTTTATCGCATATACGGAAATTGTACTATTTTTGTTTCAATAAATGTAATATTTATGAAAATATTTCTAAACTTTTTATTATTAGTAGTCGGTCTTACTTTTACTTTTATTTTATTTTCGCATGTTCTCCCAAATTTTCAAACATTTAAAGAAGCAGATGAAGAAATTGATTTCTCTAATTTTATATATGTAGCTATCAATAGTTTTTGGCTCTGTTCGGCAATCTTATACATATCAAAAAAATCGTATAAAACGAATAAAGAAATCATACTTCGACTGTCTTTTTCACTTTTTTTCATTTATGCATTTATGCCTCAAATAGAGACCTTACTGTTTAAGAGCGCTTTTTTTGTTGTAAGCAGAACGGAAATTTTATTTATGATGATCGCAGCCGGAGTTCCGGTTGTTCTAAGTGTTCTTTTAGGCGTTAAACTGTTTCGTGATAATTTCAAACCGTCCCGGTATTCAAGAAGTCAAAGAAATTTTACGGTAAGCGAATTGACTGTCAAGTTATTGTTGTCAGGTTTTTTTTATTTGATCATTTATTTTGTGTTTAATTATTTTATTGCCTGGCAAATTGAAGATTTTCGGATATTTTATACCGGAAGCTCCGAAAAAATCAAATTTGAAGCCCTGTTAATCGAAATTTGGAATACAAATCCTTCTATTTACTTATTTCAATTTGCAAGAGGCGTTTTATTCGGTATATTCATCCTGCCTATAGTAGACATGTTTAAAAACAAGTCCTTAGTCATGTTAACCTGTATAATTTTGCTATTTGAAGCATCGGCCGTCCATTTGATAATTCCCGATCTTTTACTCCCCGATACCGTGAGAATGGGTCATTTGTTGGAAACGACAAGTTCCCTGTTTTTGTTTTCCATTATTAATTGGCTAATGTTTAAAAAAATAAAATCTTACGGTTCAAACTATAAATACTATTGATTGACAAACTTGTGTTGAGGTACGATCGGCGCTTTTTTGAAATGATCCACACGATCGCTCTGTATTTGCATTTCTTCAAATAAGATGGCATTGGGTGTGATGATCGTAAGTAAATTGCCGGAAACAAGATTGTAAATTAATTCTTTATCAGAAACAGCCACAATTTTTTTGAAGATTTGAGAATCAATATTATTAATCACCGCCGATCGAATACGCTTTTCGGAGCCATCAGCAATATTCACTTGATAAAGTTCGATAGGAGACGAACCGCCATTTCTTACGTCGCGAACGATGTAGGCATATTTGTAACCTTCTTCTTTTGCTCTATTGAATAGTTCTTCCTTCAATTCTTCCGGATTTTTCGTTCTTTTATCCGATAGACGAATCACTCCGGGTCCGATACTTTCCGATAAATTAGCATTAAACAAAGCATGTCCGTTGGAATGGGGAACTTTCGGAGTGGGAATACGGTCGCTCAACAGTGTTTTTAAGATTCCATTTTCCACCAAAACGGTTTTTTCAGGAGGAATCACTCCTTGTCCGTCAACGGGAGCATAGCCCAGCAATTTCACGCCGTTGTATTCCGGAGTTCCGGTTAAATCTTCAATAGTGATTTCGCGTGCGGTAATCCGTTTATTCATCATTTCTTCCAAACTGTTTCCACCGTATGAAAATCCGCCGGACGTCAGCGGTTTTCTTTGGGCAATCAAAGAAATATCGTTCCAGAAAAAATTGGAGTAAAAAGTAGTGGAAACGGCCAAATCTTCAAATAATACAGGACCTGTATACGACTCTGTCATTTTCGGGGCATGAATCTCTTCTATCAATTTTTCGGCCGATTGACGACATTCGGTCTGCATTTTTTCAAGAGCAGGCAATTCGTTGGGATGAGCATACACAAATTCAAAACTGTTGCTCAGATTTTCACCCTCTTCCGTTTTGCCCGTTATTCCTTCGCTAACGTAAACAAACGATAACGGATAAATAAATTCCGTCCCTTCCGTATTATAAAAATAAACGGTAGCATCGAACAATTGAACCGTGAAACTGGATTCTAAAACTTCCGGATACTCATTGAATACAGAAGAAACTTTTTTTACATATTCTTCATACTTGGATTTATCAAAATCGAACTGTTTTTTAGAGAGATTTTTTATCTGAACAACAGGCGCTTTATCCCAATCCGGAAGTTCCAAATCTTTGGCAGGAATATTCAACTGTCTAATGGCGGCAATCTTTTGTTCGTAAGTTTCTACAGCGCTTTTGTAAATAGCGTCCAAATTTTTCCAAATTGTATTGCGAATAGCTTTTTCATCATTATCAAGGCTAATAGTGGCATCGTATTTATTTCCGCCGCCCGCTGTTCCTTGAAAATTCTCGTCCGTACACAGATAATCGCCTATCAATAAACGCGCATTGGAGGAGCGAACTTCGGCCGTATTCGAAGTAATCAAACTGCCGTGAGAGGCGGAAGCTATTAATTGTTTCTGGTCGCCAATACTGTAAGCAATAAAAAACGGAGGCCGTAATCCTTCCATTTTTAAGTGATTCAGACCTCGATTCACTTCTTCTTTCATCGCCTTGAAAATAATTTCTTCATCCGGTAAATGCGTACCGGACGTTGTTACTTCCGGTTTAGACAATAAAGGCGGTTGAGTTTGTTCTTTGGGTCTTTTCTGTGTTTCAATTTGCTTCACAAGTAGTGCAGGGGCCACGCAAGCGACGGGAATATTTCCCGATTCAGCGCCACAAGTTCCGTTAAAAACGGCATATCTATCCCCACAAGCTTCTATTTGTGAAAACATAGCCAAGGGAGTTCCTACCATATTTACACCGCGAACCAATTCATCGGGCCGTCCATCCGCATAAATCCGGTAAACGATCAATGGAGTTACGTTGAAAGAATTGGGAGAATAACGATTGGTGTTTGTGAAGCCTCCGGAAACGTCTTTGAAATAATAGGCGTATTCTTTTCCTTGCGACTTCGTTTCTTTTCGAAGTTTTTTTATTAATTCTTCTTCGGAAAAATGTTGAGTGCTTTCTACCAACAGGTTGGACTGACGAGAACTCGGCGCATAGCCGATATTTCCTCTTCCGTGTCCGTTGGAACGGTTAAACCCTTCAATAGGAGTACGACTCATGAGAAAATCTTTAAGTATTCCATTTTGTACAACATTCACTTTTCGAGCGCTGATTCCTTCATCATCGAAAGAGAAAGATCCTACTAACGGCATATTTTGATAATATTTTAAAGTTGGATCGAAAGTAACGGAAAGATGCTTCGGAAGTACCTGTTCACCTGTTTTTTTCTTAAAAGTTTGTGCATCTGTTTCTTGTTTTAGACGAGAGCCTTCTATTCTATGGCCGAAAATTTCGTGAAAAAACACACCGGCAGCTTCAGGGGAAAGAATGGCCGGACCTGTAAACGATTCCACAACGGGAGATCTTTTCAATGCGGAAAGCGTATTACTCATCTCCCGTGCCGCTTTTAATACTTCTTCATCGGAAGGCAACTCGGCTAACGAAAATCCCATCCACGATTTACTAAGCGGGAGATACATCCCATCATCGGCTAAGACATCCGCCGACAAAAACAATTGGACATTAACCGCATTTTCCGCTATCTCCCGACCTTCCGTATCAATAAATATTTTTCTTGAAAGAGACGCCATAAAATAAGCCACTCCGTTTATAATTTCATCATTTTCATCAAATACAGCTGAATATTTTCGAACTTTATCTTCCCACACTTGAGGATCGAAATTTAAATCAACCGGCGAAATTGGTTTTTCATACCCTTTGCTCACATCCGGTTCTCTGGAAAAATCGGCTGATTTATCTTCTTGTTTTACTTTTACAGCCATATTGGCTTTCACTTGTTCATACGTCTGAACACCTTCTTTGTAAAGTTCGTCTAATTGTAACCAGATATTGGTTTTGAGTAGCTTTTCGTTTTCTTCGTATGGTATATAATTCCCCTTTACATTAATCCCTTGCGAATCGCCCCAACCATTTTCCCGTATTTCATGGGAATTATCCAAAGTATAATCGCCCACTCTCAAACAAGCGGAAAGAATACGGGAAGGCGAATGAAAAGTCGCTTTGCTTTGGAGATGTCCCAAACCGGCCATTGTACTGATCGATTGCACTTCATCCAAACGGACAAAACCGTAATAGGCTGGAATAGGTTGATTTTTCAGAACTTCAAAATTACGATTTAATTCGGTTTTTATTATATTGAATACAGAATCTTGCCCAAAACAACCTAAAGTTCCTATGGAAAGAAAGAAGAAAATATAAAAAGAATATTTCATTATTATTGAATTTATTATTAATCACATTACAAAATTACGTGAAAAATCCGAACTTCACAAATGCTTGATTTAGGATTTATTCATAATTTACAAGATAAACGATTTTCAATACAATGCAAATGCCGGATATTTTATGTGCTACGAACAAACTTGTAACGTACATTAATCTTCTTTAATTTATTTTCTTCTTTATTTACAACAAGAACAACCACACCAAATGAAAGATCTAAAGCGATAGTTTCATTGACGGAAAGTTAAATTGTCAGTTTTTCTTGCAACGCACGCTGTACCCATACTGTTTGTTGTGCGCATTACTTAATACGCCCGCGCGCCCATATTCACTATACCTGCACCACGCAAAGCCTTCACTCCTGTCGCTTGCCGTCCAGTACCCCGCTCCGCGCCCGTAGTGGTAGCGGTCTCCCCGCCACATTACACCCACTTGCCAGGAGTCAAACCCGTTCTCAGAGTACAAGTTGCTGGCGCCGTCGATATATGTGCCATCGTCGATCAACACCGCACTTCTCATCTTCGGTCCATGCTGCCCGCGCCAAGTCCATAATGTGGAGGTATTTGCGGCGACCGGCCCTATCGTTGAATATACTCCCGCCTCACTGCTCGCAATTTCCTCTTCCAATTGATCCCATTCGAAATGGCTTGGCAAATGCCAGCCGGTCGGACAGATACCCTGACGAGTGAATTCAATTCCCGAAAACACATCATCGGTACCTTCGGCAGGGTCTGTACCAATATTAGCAGCTGCCCATGTATATAGCAATCCATATTCCGGATACGTATCAAATGTATCTTTCGAAGCGGAAGGATAGTAATAAAAAGGTAAATTAAGAAAACCTTCATTTCTATCTTCGGTCAAACTTTGCCAAACATCACCATGATATGTTCCGGTAGATCGTAAGTTTTGCGTCATCCAACAACCGGCAGGTCCAAACTCGGCTGCACGATAAATGTGACCTTCAGCATCTATGGCGAACGAACAATCCCGAACCACAGGAAGCATGCAATCCCATTTGTATCCGATCCATGTATAGATCCCTTCCGCATCTATAGTGGTGTTATACACTGTTAATCCGATAAGTGTCGCAGGGTCTTTGTCTGCGCCGGAAATATCAACAAGACTGTTCATATCCGTCAAAGCCACTCGCGGCAACAGCAATCCGCCTTTAATAGCATCCGTATTGCGCAAATCCAAAAGAGCGCCTTTAGAGGGATTATCCGTTGCATCACCACCAATTAACACTTGTGCTTGTACAATTGCTGTGCTCCAAACCAAGAGCGCCAGCGCTAAAAAAATCTTTTTTTGTTTCATGTTTAATAAAAATTTAGTAATTTATAATTATGTTCTCTTTTATTTGTTCAACCCGCTTCGGGGTTGAAAGCGTCATTGTTTTTTGTTTGTCCCCCAATCGCTTCGCTTCATTGGGGGTTATTCATATTGAAGACCTTCGGCCTTCCTTTCTCTTTTCTCTATTTTCCATTCTCAACTTTTAGTTTTTAGTTTTTAACTTTTAGTTCTTAGTTCTTAACTCTTAGTTCTTAACTCTTAGTTCTCAATTTCCGTCTCCGGTAAAGACAACCGGCATTTAATAAACGATGAGAAAAATGATTTTTTGATTCGAAAAGTTGTCTTTACCTTCGACCGGAATAAACGTAATGATATAGAGGGCGGAATCAATTTTTAACTCATAACTCTTAGTTCTTAACTCGCTTCTTAAGTCCCGAAGAGAAGCGGTTTAAAAATATGAAGCGTGGGACTTTTGACTTTATCTGTTTACAGAGGTTATCGACTACCTACAACTACAAATAAGTATTGCCCACGCATCCAACGTGAGCGTTCACTTACTTATCCTTGTAGTTGTTGAAATTGTCGATATTTCTGTAAACAAGAATATAAGCTAACGCTTTCTTTATTAAATATATAAAATTAAAATACTGTCTGTTTCTTTATAAAAAATTGATAATTTTGTTTAAAAACTGCACAAAATTAGTGAGATTTTTTAGAAAAACAAGAAAATAAGGCTCGAAATCAGCAAGAAAAATTATATTTATTTGTAACTCTATGACTTTTCTGTGATTTTTTGTGTAATTTACTCCGCAGAGTTACACGGAAATTCACAGGAAGGCACAGAATTATAAAAATCCTTACGGATTTTAGGTAATAGTGAAACTTTTCATAACACTTCTCTCACCGCTATTAATAATGATTCGCTTGAAAGTGGTTTGCCGGTAGCTTGCAGCATCCATTGATTGGGCGTTAGGCAACCTAAACGGTAAATACGTTCCACTTCGGCGGCAAAATCTTTTCCATTCAAATGTTGTTCCAATTGAAACTCAATGATTTGACCAAAAGCATACGATGATAAATACAACGGGTAAGAAATCGTATGTGAATAAACAGCTAATATTGTTTCATTTTTTATTCCGAATACCGGAGCAAAATATTCATTCCAAATTTCTTTTGACAAACGGATGGTTGCTTCTTTCAATGCTTCCGGGGATGCTTCCGGATGAGTGTACAACCATTTCCATACGGCAATATCCAGCAAGGAAACGCCGCAAATTTCATACATGCTCCACGCTTTATCCAATACATCCATTGCTTCTTTTTCGGGATCGTCGTTTTTAATTCCCAATAAATCCAGATCTCTTTTTTGGAAAACAAAAGCTAATGCTTCGGTAAATGCCGTATTCGGTACACCGTTCAGCAGGTAATAATCGACGTCGTATAGCGAGAGAGTTTGTTCTACATTATGTCCAAATTCGTGAATAGCGATGTTATATCCTTTATAATCCATCCCTTCGGCAGGAATGCGGGTTCTCAAATGCGATTTTTGTCCTTTCATTGCTGCGCCCCAAGCATGACCCGAACCCCTGGCAGCGTCAACAGCTACTTTCTCTGCAATATAACCGGATCGTTCCTTCGTAAATCCCAATTTGAATAATAACTCCGGTAATTGTTTTTCCATACTTTCCGCATCCGGATAAAGTTTTCTGGTTTGTTCACTTAACTTTATTTCATTCAAATTACTACGAGGTTTAAAGCCATCATACCAGATGTCAAATGCTTCCAAATTCCGTCCTAAACGGTCGGCAATCTTTTTCCCAACCGCTTTCAATTCAGGAGCAGACAGGTATGCTTTGAATAGCGCTTCAGCGTCATCTACGGAAATTTCCATATCTTCCGAGAAATTACGGTCGATGTATGTATTTCCCGTATATTTGTCAATAGCTTGCGAAGCGTTGAAATTGTTCAGGAATTTTTCGTACCGAACGGTATTTTCAGCAGTTGCAAGAACCGATTTCCCTGCCTGATAGACTGTGTTGGTAAACGGATTCCATTCATAATCGCCCGAATTAATCACTTCTTGAGGAATTTCCTGAGAAATAATCCGTTTCATGACTTCGTAAATCGTTTGCTGTTTATCCAAACCGTCTATTCCTTTGTTATAATTTGCTTTAATCTCATCGCGCAAATTCCAATGAGATAACAAAACCAAGTCTTCTTGAAATTTTTTTTCACCTTTTTTATCCAATAAATGTCCGGCGTAAATATTGTAAGAGGAAATATAAACGTCGGCATCGCTAAGAGCATTGGAATAAGCTTGTTGCAAATTGGCAGGAATACGTGTAGTGAACTTGTCGCCCAAACGGGCATACGCCCATGCCAAACGGTCTTCGCCTAATCGTTCTTTCTCTTCCAAAGATAATTTTGGAAAATTCAATGCAATAATAAAAGCTATTTTATTGGCATAAAAATCATCGCTGAAATGGGAGCCGGGGTCATAAGCTGCAAACAATTCGTCAATGGGAAATACTGTATCCGCCGCTTCATGGATAGTGCGTTGCAGTTGAAGTGTCATTTCATTGTAATTGCCGTTAATAGCTTCCAGATAGTTGCTTATCTTCAAAAAAATCTGTTCTTTTTCTTTGGGATCGGAAAAATAGTTATCAATACAGAATTGGATAAATTCCGTTTCGCTACCGTCTGTATTCAACCAGAGTTTTGCCGTTTGTTTTACTCCTTTTTCGAGCATAATCCGGTTTGCAGCATCATTTTCAGAAAGAGCGACAATCGCTTTTTCAATGGCTTGAGAAGAAATATTTGTTTCTTTACTTGAATTTGTACAAGCTAACATAATAAGAACAAAAAAAATAAATAAGAATGTTTTTTTCATAAAATAACTTTTAATAATTATACGATAAAAATACATCTTTTTTTCGAGAAAATAAATAGAACACTTTGCTTTTTATTTTTATCGTGATGGTATAAATATTTTTATTTTCATTAATGTGTTATTTCTTTGTAAAATACGTTTCATTGTATCATAACATTTTGTTTAATTTTTGATAAAATTGGAGAAGGGAATAATAATTTTTAAAATAAAAAATAAAATAAGCTTTTTATTTTAGCGTTAATACTAAGTATCAGTCTATATGAAAAAGAAAATATATATATTCCTTTGTTTGAGTTTTTTATTTTGCAATCTTTCGGCACAAAAGCAAAAAGTAAAAAATCAGCCTTACGGCGATCAAAAACTCTATCATTTCGGAATATCCATAGGATTAAATTATCAAGATATTTTATTGATTAATAACGGCATTCCAACGCAGAGCGGGGAAACATGGTTTGCCACCATTCCAAATTATTCTCCGGGATTTAGCGTTGGATTAATAAGTGATCTTTATTTAAATCCTTATATGAATTTGCGATTTACTCCTATGCTGCATTTCGGAGATAAAATTTTTGAATTTGTAGAACCAAAAACAAAACAGAATTTTAAAACATCCATCCGTTCAAATTATGTCACTGTTCCTTTGGATTTAAAAATTCGCTCGTTGCGATTAAATAATTACCGTCCTTATATAATTACCGGCGCCTATGCAGCAATAGATATGGGAAGAAAGCCGGACGAAGCGGTTTATTTAAAAGCAATAGATTATGGTCTTTCAATCGGATTGGGTTGTGATTTTTATTTTCCGATTATTAAGGTAATTCCGGAATTGCGTTTCAGTTTCGGATTAGTAGATATTTTTAATCATAACCGGACGGATTTGACGGATGAAAGCCTTCGTAAGTATTCCGATTCGATTTCGAAAGGGACGACACGAATGATTTCGCTTATCTTAAATTTTGAATGACCGGTTTATTATCTGATAAATAATTGAACATAAAAAAGTACAGCATAAACCGCTAACAGCAAACTATCGAATCGATCCAAAAAGCCGCCGTGTCCGGGGATTGCTTTTCCGGAGTCTTTTACTTCTAAAGATCTTTTTATCAACGATTCAACCAAATCGCCCCATGCTCCAAATACAACCACAATCATTGATATACCAATCCAATGGTAATGAGATACATCCGGTTCAAAATAAGCAAATACGAAAGAAGATGCAATGGTAAGCAACAATCCGCCAAAAAAACCTTCCCACGATTTCTTAGGCGAAATTCGTTTGAAAAGACGATGTTTACCAAAAAGAATACCAACTAAATACGCACCGGTATCATTTATCCAAATAAATACAAATAATGCCAAAACAAATACCGGATAATAGATCACGTTGGCGTCAGTCGGTGAAAAAACGAGCAAATTCAATAAAGATAACGGCAAGGCAATATACGATTGACCTAAAAAGATATAAGCGGCATGAATGATGGGATCTTGCTGCTTTTCATACAGCTCGGAAATAAAAATGATAACGATATAAACAAGATATGAAAAAAAAATAGCGTGAGAAAAAATTCCGGCAGCGTACAAATTAACTGAAACAAATAAAAGAAATCCGCCGAAACAATTATACCACGGATTAATCTTTGTTCTTTTTTGAGCATTAATCAAGCTATAAAATTCCCATAAACAGAGAATTGTTACAATCGAAAATAAACACAAAAAAGTATAAACATTGGATATGATGCCGGAAACAATCAAGACAACGTAAACAGTCCCTGTTAATGTTCTTAATAAAAAATTTTTCATTGGGATGTTTCTTTTTCTGTATCATCCTTAGTCGGCGTTTCTTTCAAGAGTTCTATTGCCGCTTCATCCGGATTATTCAAATCTTGTTGTTTCAATATTTCTTGAGAACGGGACATCCATTTACGTTTACCGAATATTCGTTCCAAATCATCTGCATAAATCACTTCTTTTTCTAATAAAACTTCAGTCAATGCGAGATGCCTGCCATTGTATTTTGTAAGAATATCCTTTGCCCGGCTGTATTGTTCATTGATAATTCGTTTCACTTCTTCATCAATCAAGCGCGCCGTTTCATCGCTATACGGTTTATGAAATCCCCAATCCTGACCGGTTGCATCGTAATAATTCAAATTAGGTAATTGTTCGCTCATTCCATAATAAACCACCATTGCATAAGCTTGTTTGGTAACTCTTTCCAAATCATTAGCCGCTCCGGTCGAAATTCGCCCTAAACATAACTCTTCCGCAGCCCGTCCGCCCAAAGTAGCGCACATTTCGTCTTGCAACTGTTGATAAGTAGTAATTTGCCTTTCTTCAGGCATATACCATGCCGCGCCTAAAGCTTTTCCTCTGGGCACAATCGTTACTTTTACCAAAGGATTAGCATATTCCAACATCCAGCTTAAGGTCGCATGACCGGCTTCATGAAGCGCAATCGTCCGGCGTTCTTCTATTGTCGTTACTTTCGATTTCTTTTCAAGACCGCCGACAATGCGATCTACCGCATTCATGAAATCTTCCTTTTGTACAAATTCTTTTCCATTACGAGCTGCAATCAAAGCGGCTTCATTGCAAACATTCGCAATATCCGCCCCTGAAAATCCGGGTGTTTGACGAGCCATAAATTCGGTATCTACTGTCTCATCTATTTTAATGTCTCGCAAATGAACAATAAAAATCTCTTTCCGGTCATTTAATTCCGGTAAATCCACATTGATTTGCCGGTCAAAACGACCGGCGCGCAACAACGCTTTATCCAGAATATCCACCCTGTTGGTTGCCGCTAATATAATCACGCCGCTGTTAGAACCGAAACCATCCATTTCGGTTAACAATTGATTCAAGGTATTTTCTCGCTCGTCGTTCGAACCTAAATTAGGATTTCTCCCGCGAGCGCGTCCTACGGCGTCTATTTCGTCAATAAAAACAATACATGGCGCTTTTTCTTTTGCCTGACGGAATAAATCTCTTACACGCGAAGCTCCTACTCCTACAAACATCTCTACAAAATCGGAACCTGATAAAGAAAAGAAAGGAACATCGGCTTCTCCGGCTACAGCCTTAGCTAAAAGTGTTTTTCCTGTTCCCGGAGGCCCTACCAACAAAGCGCCTTTCGGAATTTTTGCTCCTAAATTCGTATATCTTCCGGGCTGTTTCAAAAAATCTACGATTTCCTCTACTTCTTGTTTGGCTTCCGACAATCCGGCCACATCTTTAAAGGTAATTTTTTTTGAATTAGGAGAAGATTTATCATAAATTTGAGCCTTTGTCCGTCCTACGCTAAACATACCGCCGCCACCGGACATTCTCCGCATAATATATATCCAAATAACAATAAAAAGAATAATCGGTAGAAGATTACTTAAAATGGTCCATAATAAACTATGTCCGTCTTCATATTTTACGACAGCGTCAATTCCATACGAAGCAACCGTTTTATCATAAAAATCGGAAAAACGATCGGGAGAAGGTATTATTACCGAAATAGTTGCTTCAGACTTAGGAAGCAAAAAATTTTTACTCTCTGGAATAGTGTCAACTCCTAAAATAGCGCTGACAACTTCCGGTTTAATTTTAGCAATTACCTTATTATTGTTAAGATTAACAATCATTTCGGCAAAAGAATTTTCCTGAGCTAATTTCTGAAACTCAGTCCAACCAATATCTTTGTTGGTAGAAGTATCTCTGTTCATAAAGAACACAAAAATCAGCAGGATAAAAATCAGGAGATACATCCAATTTATACCCAGTTTGAAAGGATTATTATTTCCTCCTTGAGGCTTATTTCCGTTATTGTGATTTACATTTTTTTGTTGACTCATAAAATATCAGGAATTTCAGTTATATTGGCGTCCGCCCATAAGTTTTCCAAATTGTAATAATCTCGAATTTCAGGTATAAAAATATGCAAAATGACAGTCCCATAATCCATAGCTATCCATTGCGCTTCTTTTATTCCTATTGCTCCCATTGGCTTTTCGTGCAATTTCTCATATACCAAATCCCAAACCGAATCTGACAATGCCGATACTTGAATAGGTGTATTTCCCTGAACAATAATGAAATATCTACAAATTGAGCCTTCCAGCTCAGATAAATCCATTGTGACGATTTTTTTTCCTTTTTTCTCTTGTAAGGCCTCTACAATCGCATTTACTAAAATCTTTGTTTCGTCCATTAATATTTATATCGAATTATATCGCTTTTGATTTCAAAGTCTGCAAAGATAGTTTGAATTTTGAATAATTCAAAATTCAATTTATACCGGAAATAAAATTTTGAGCCTATCTCCTTTGTTATAAGCATAAATTATGATTTAGTTTATATTATTATTACCTTTGCATTTACTATGGGACGAGTGAATACCCACTCTCTGACATCAGGGTAGCGCAAGGAATTAAAGTGGGGATTGAAAGAAGGCAAGAGTCACTGTTTTCGTTTGTGTTGCCGGAGCATATTGTTAAAATCAGAGGGTCGTATATCCGGATATGTTGGGAGCATAACAGGGATGAGAAACGTGAGTGTCAATATTTGGCTGTCGCCCTAAAGAAAGAGAACTCTTGATATAAATTAATTTTAACTTGTACTTGTAGATAAATAATGATATTTTTGAAAAAAATTGGTTTTAAATATGAAAAAGAAAATGATTCGTTCCATTTCTATCGCCGTTTTGATTATCTTATGTACGTTTCTTTCCTGTAACAGGGAAATAACGCCGGTTTCCGAGTTTGTTCCCTACATCAACGCTTATACCGGCGGATTGATTTATCCCTCTTCTACCATTCAAATTGAATTGGTCAACGAACAAGGCGAGGTGGAAATCAATACCGAAGTGAAAGACAAACTGTTCTCTTTTTCTCCCTCTATCAAGGGAAAAACCTATTGGGTGAATAACCGAACGATTGAATTTGTGCCCGAAGAGGGAGCATTGGAAAACGGCAAAACGTATGAAGCTCAATTCAAGTTAGGAAAAGTAATTGAAGTGGATGAACGGCATAAAGTTTTTCAATTCACTTTCAAAGTAGAAGATAGAGATTTAGACATTCAGGAAAATCCGTTGGAAATCACAGATTCGCTTTTAGTCACCGCAACCGGAAGCATCCGCTTTAGCGACGAAGTCTCACCGGATTTAGTGAAAGAAGCGTTTTCGGCGAAAACAAGCGATAAGCAATCGCTCTCACCACTGATCGAATCGACAGATGACGCCCGGATTTTCCGCTATATCGTTCCGGACATCCGGAGAAAGAATACAGCTATTGATTTGGAAATTACGCTAAACGGAAAAAATTTTCACACCGACAAAAATTTTTCACATATTATCTCCATTCCGGCTCTGGATGTCTTTAAAGTCCTGTCGGCAGAATTGATTTCCGAACCCGAAAACGGCGTGCGAATTAATTTATCTTCCCCTCTTTCCCAAACGCAAGACTTGAAAGGTTTAGTTTCTATTCCCGAATTGCAGGGGAAATTCACCATTCAGCGACAAAACAATCAGCTTATCCTCTATTTTGACAGGGGAAACTTAACAAAAATAACCGTATCAGTAGATCAGGGAATTAAAAATACAGCAGGAGAAAAGTTAAACGATGCGTTTTCAATTATTTTATCTATCGAAAAACTCAAACCGCAAGTAGAATTGCTCCGGTCCGGTAATATTCTTCCGAACTCAAGTAATTTGATCCTCCCTTTCAGGGCGGTCAATCTCAGCGCCGTCGATTTGAAAGTTATAAAAATCTACGAAAATAACATTCCGATGTTTTTACAGGCCAATACGCTTAGCGGTTCTAATGAATTGCGCAGAGCCGGACGACTGGTTTATAAAAAAACCATTCAATTGGATAAACCCGATTCAAAAAAAATGCAGGATTGGCAAAACTATTCCATTGATCTTTCGACAATTATCAAGAAAGAATTCGGCGCTATATACCGGCTCGAACTTTCTTTCAAACAAGCTTACTCCACGTATTCCTGCGATAATGCAAAAAATAATGAAAAATCTGCCGGTTATTCGGAAAATTTGACTTCCCTCTCAACCGTTATTGATGAAAAAGAAGAAAACTATTGGAATGAACCTTATCCGGAATATTACAATTCAGATTATGATTGGGATAATTACGATTGGAAGGAACGGAATAATCCCTGTCATCCAACTTATTACATGCTTACCGAAAGGAAAGTTTCCTGCAATGTCATGTTGTCTGATATAGGCGTCATCGCCAAATCCAATTCCGCCAATCAATGGTGGATAGCAGTCAGCAACATTTTGGATACGAAACCTCTTGCCGACGCAGATATAGCAATTTACAATTACCAGTTGCAAGTCACCGGAACAGCTAAAACCGATGCAGACGGATTCGCCTTTATCTCGCCGGAAAGCAAACCGTTTTTGCTTACTGCCGCTGCTAACGGACAGAAAACTTATTTGCGACTGGTCGATGGAGAAGATAACCCGCTGAACCGGTTCGACATTGGCGGAAAAATCATCGAAAAAGGATTAAAAGGCTATATCTATGGTGAACGCGGTATATGGCGTCCGGGAGATACCTTACATATTACCTTTATTTTATACGATCCCGAAAAGCGAATCCCTGAAAATCATCCCGTTTCACTGGAACTTTACAATTCACGCGGACAATTCCACAGCAAACAGATTGTGCCACAGGGAATCAACGGTTTTTACGCTTATTCCGTTCCGACCCATGCCGACGATCCGACCGGTTTGTGGAATGCTTACGTGAAAATCGGCGGAACGTCTTTCCATAAATCATTCCGGATAGAAACAATTAAGCCTAACCGATTGAAAATAAACCTATCTCTACAGGGAAACAGGATTGATGCTACAGCCGGAAATGTTTCTGCTGCATTAACCTCTACCTGGCTGACCGGAGCTATTGCCCGGGACTTGAAAGTAAAAGTGGAAATGAAATTGACGAAAACCTCAACTAAATTCAAAGGATACGAAAATTACATCTTCAATAACCCGACAAGCAAATTCTCGTCCTACGACATTGAATTGTTCAACGGCGCTCTGAACGAAGAAGGAAAAGTCAATTTCAGTTTCAAAACACCCAAAGCCGAAGACGCCCCGGAAATGTTGAATGCCAATATCGTTTGCCGCGTATTTGAGCCGGGAGGCGATGCAAGCATCTATGTGCAAAACACGCCTTATTCTCCGTTCAATGCCTACGTAGGACTGAATACCAATCAAAAAGAAAACCAATACATCGAAACAGACGTCAAGCACCGTTTCGATATTGTCACCTTAAACGCCGACGGTAAACCGGTAAACAGGGACAACATAGAATACAAAATATACAAAATCGGCTGGAGTTGGTGGTGGGAGCGCAGTTACGAAACATTTGCCGATTACGTCAATAATTCATCATACAAACCGGTAGCTGAAGGAAAATTAAAAACAGTCAACGGCAAAACAAGTTTCTATTTTACGCTCCAATATCCCGACTGGGGAAGATTTTTGGTCTATGTAAAAGACAGGGACAGCGGTCATGCAACCGGTACAACCGTCTATATAGATTGGCCGGAATGGAGAGGACGTTCCAATAGACCAGACCCTGATAATATCAAAATGCTAACTTTTTCGACCGACAAAACTTCGTATGAAACAGGAGAAGACATCACGGTCGTCATCCCTGCTTCGGGTGGTGGAACTGCTTTGGTAGCAATGGAAAATGGCTCTACGATCTTAAACCGAACGAGAGTGACCTTAGCCAAAAGTGGCGATACCCGCTATACATTCAAAGCAACCGAAGCTATGGCGCCGAACTTTTACATTCATATCAGTTTATTGCAACCTCATGCACAAACGGTAAACGATCTGCCTATTCGGATGTACGGCGTGATTCCCGTGCTGATTTCCAATAAAACGTCCGTATTAAATCCGAAAATAGAAATGCCCGACATCCTTCGTCCTGAAACGGAATTTACGGTGGAAGTCAGCGAACAAAACGGGAAACCGATGACTTATACTTTAGCCGTAGTGGATGATGGATTACTGGATTTGACCAACTTCAAAACCCCCAATCCATGGGAAGAATTTTATGCCCGCGAAGCCTTGGGTATCCGTACTTGGGACATGTATGATTATGTCATGGGCGCTTTTGGCGGAAAATATGCGGCAATGTTCAGTGTGGGAGGCGACGAAAACCTGAAACCTGCTAATACGAAAGCCAACCGTTTCAAACCTGTTGTTAAATATTTAGGGCCGTTCACGTTAAACAAAAGCGAAAAGAAAAAACATTCGATTGCGTTGCCTGTATATGTTGGTTCTGTCCGGACAATGCTGGTTGCCGGACAAGACGGCGCTTACGGAAAAGTCGAAAAGACAACACCTGTTCGCTCGCCCCTGATGATACTCTCGTCTTTGCCTCGTGTCATCAGTGTGAATGAAAAAATCCAGTTTCCGGTAAACGTCTTCGCTATGGAAAATTCGGTGAAAGACGTATCCGTAAAAGTGGAAACAACCGGATTACTTCAGGTAATGGACGAAAATAAAAAATCGCTTCACTTTACCCGGCCGGGAGACGAAATGGTTTATTTTTCCTTAAAAACAGGTGCAAAAACGGGAATTGAAAAAGTAACCGTAACAGCAACCGGAGGCGGTAAAACTTCCAAAGAAACGATTGAAATAGACATCCGCAATCCCAATCCGGCAATTATTCTTTCGGAAAATAAACTATTGAATGCCGGTCAAATAGACGAATTGAAGTACCAACTGACCGGAAATTCCAATGATAATTGGGTACGAATGGAAGTCTCGCGGATTCCATCGGTAAACTTCACTCGGCGTTTCGATTTCTTATACAGTTATGAGCATTATTGCTCCGAACAGTTGACTTCGAAAGCTTTACCTTTACTGTTCATTTCCCAACTGAAAAAAACGGATCGTGACGAAACGAATTTAATTAAAAAAAACATTCTGGAAGCAATTAAAAATCTGTACGGAAGACAGTTACATTCCGGAGGAATCGTCTATTGGACAGGACAAAGTTCTGCTAACGAATGGATTACCTCTTACGCCGGAAGTTTTCTTGTCATGGCTAAAGAAAAGGGGTACGAAGTCAATGAAGGCGTGTTGAATAAATGGAAAAGTTTTCAGCAAAAAGCAGCCCGAAACTGGTCTCCACCAACGAATACAAAGGCTTACGATTACAGGGACGCTTGTTTTCAACAAGCTTACCGGCTTTATACCTTAGCTTTAGATGGCGCTACGGAATTAGGTGCAATGAACCGTTTGAAAGAAATCAAAGACCTGCCTCTACAAGCGCGTTGGAGTCTGGCTGCCGCTTATGCAATCAGCGGGAAAACAAAACCGGCGGAAGAATTAGTCTTCAACATCGAAACGAAAGTAACACCTTATCATTCAAGATATACTTACGGATCGTCCGATCGCGACGAAGCAATGATACTTCAAACGCTAATCTCAATGGGACGCACGGAAGAGGCTTTCAAACAAGCGCAAAAAATTGCGAAAAACCTGTCGGGACAAACTTATTTTGATACACAATCCACCGCTTTTGCTTTAGTAGCCATGGGTAGTTTAGCCGAAAAAATATCCGGAACGATCGATTTTGAATGGAAACTGAACGGCAAAAAACAAGTTGACGTGAAATCGGCAAAAGCTGCTTATCAAATCCAATTGTCGAAAAAACCGGCGGAAGGAACAATCACGATAAGCAATCAAAGCAAAGGAGCGCTTTATGTGCATCTGGTATCCAAATCGCAACCGCTCAACGACACGCTTCCGGCCATTGCCAATAATCTGAGTATCCAAGTTACTTATACCGATTTGAAAGGTAATCCGGTCGACATATCGGAAATCAAGCAGGGAACGGACATCATTGCAGCAGTTAAAATTTCCAACACCAATGCTGTGAACGATTATACCGACTTGGCGTTGACACACATCATTCCTTCGGGTTGGGAAATCTTCAACGAACGAATAGTTACCGGTGAAAACAACACCTCCGTTTCGGATACTTATACTTATCGCGACATTCGCGACGACCGGGTATTGACGTATTTTGATTTGATGAGAAATCGTTCCAAAACATTCAAAGTCCGTTTACAAGCCTCATATATCGGTTCATTTGTCTTGCCTGCTATTCAATGCGAAGCCATGTACGATACTTCGGCGCAAACAAAAACCAAAGCAGGCCGAACAGCGGTTGTAAAATAATTTTTCCTGTTATTCGGTAACTACTCGGCACGATTAATCCGAGTTTTGGACAGGAAAGCAAAAAAAAGTTGTAAGTATCGTATATTTTTGTATATTTGCACATAAATAGATATTATACCAAATAAAAAGGAAACAGATGGAAGCAAAAGATAAACCGAAAGAACGTGTGGTCATCTCTTTCGATTACGCCTTAAAGCGTTTACTTCGTAATAAAGCTAACTATGACGTTTTAGAAGGATTTCTGAGTGAATTACTTATGCGTAACATCACCGTAAAAAATATTATAGAAAGTGAGGGAAATAAGCAACACGCAGAAGACAAATACAATAAAGTAGATATTTTGGTAGAAGATGTAGATGGCGAAATAGTCATCATAGAATTACAGTTTACACCGGAAATAGATTATCTACACCGGATGCTGTACGGCACAAGTAAAGTAATAACCGAACGGATGCAAAGAGGCTCAGCTTACATGAAAGCGAAGAAAGTATACTCCATCAACATTGTCTATTTCGATTTGGGACAAGGGAAAGATTATGTCTATCATGGTAAAACGCAATTTAAGGGTTTGCATACCAATGATGAACTTCAACTTTCTTCCGCTCAACGCGATCTGTTTTGCCGTCAGGAAGCAGGCGACATCTATCCGGAATATTATGTTTTGAAAGTCAATAAGTTCAATGATATAGCCAAAGACAGTCTGGACGAATGGATTTATTT
>JAIRLY010000407.1 GCA_031259075.1 Dysgonamonadaceae bacterium
CAAGAATATAAGCTAACGCTTTTTTTATTAAATATATAAAATTAAAATACTATCTGTTTCTTTCTGAAAATTTGATAAATTTTGTTTAAAAACCGAACAAAATTAGTGAGATTTTTTGAGATAAAAAACAAAAAATAAAAAATAAATTTTTTATCTCGTGTTTTTTGCTCTGTCAAAAGGGTTTCCGTTTTCCTCTTCTTTCTGCAAAATAAACGCCTCCTATGATAAATGCCGCTCCAAGTAAAGCGATTAAAGTGATTGTTTCGTTAATTACAATAGAAGAAGTTATTAGGGTAACGACAGGAACAAAATAAAGGTAGTTTGACGTTCGAACGGCTCCCAAATGCTTGATGGCTGTATTCCAAAGTATGTAACAAAGCATGGAGGCTATTAATCCGAGAAACAAAAGATTCCCCAAAACAACCGGATGCAAAAGGGTCTCTTTTTCAACCGTTAACGGGGAAAACAAAAAGAAAGGCAACAAAGAAACAAGTCCGTAAAAGAAAACTTTCCGTGTAAGAAATAATACCGGATAACGGTTGTCGAATTGCTTGAGTATAATCGTATATAATCCCCACAAGAGGGCGGCAATCAAAGTAAGAATATCGCCCAAAGGTTTTATTTTCAAAATAAAATTACCATTAAACACTACAAGCGCCACGCCTGTTATCGCTATAAGCGAACCATATACAAACGATTTCTTCAATCGTTCTCCCTTTACACAAAAATGAGATAAAAAGGCAGTTATTAAAGGCAAGGTACACAAAATGAGAGATACATTAGATGCTAAGGTAATTTGCAAAGCTGTATTCTCGGTAATAAAATAAAGTGAACCGCCCGTTAATCCCAAACAAAATAAAAGAAATTCATCTCTCTTGTTATCTGCCCATAAACGTTTCGGACAAAAGAACCATATTGCCAGATAAGCCAACAAGAAACGATAGAAAAAGATACATGCCGGCGTAAGTCCATGTTGAAGCAAAATCTTGGTAGAAACAAATGTCGTTCCCCAAACAATAGCGCTAAATATCGACATCGCTATATACGGCATAAGTTTATTATCGTTTGGTCGCATTTTTTTTCCGATTATTAAGACGATTTTCGCCGAGTCATTGAATAAGCCCGTTTAGGAAAAATAAAAATGGGAATAGTTGCTCCTACTGCAAGCAAAAATACCGTACTGAAGGTTACGATTGCATTTGAAAGAAACGTTTGCATATATTCTTCCGCTAAATTCGATTCTTTTAAATTTTGCATAAACATAACCAAAGCGAAAATCGTTTTGTAGGCATACATACCCGGTATCATAGGCAACAAGGCCGGAATGTATAAAACGGTCATCGGACAATACGTTAATTTTCCAAACCACAAAGATAATATCCCAATGGACAGAGACGCGCAAAAAGAAGCGACGGCTATATCTACTTCGAGATAATTCATTAAAGAAAAACGAGTAGCATGACCGATCGCAGCCAAAATAGCTATATAAGGAAAAACCCGCTTGGGCGGAAATGAAATAGTCCCAAAACCAATACCGGCCACAGCCGCCAATAAACCATCTACTATTACATCTTCCAATATCATAACAAACTGTTTTTAAATAATAACAAAGGAAAAGATAACCCTACAGCAATGCAAATAATCAATAAAAAGGCTTGTATCAGTCGTGAACCACCCATCAATGTGTGCCCCTCTATAATGTCGATCACTCCATTGATAAGCGGAACGCCGGGTATTAAAAACAATACGCTTGTGGCAATTGCTATTTCTGCCGTAGTGTTGAATAAAAGAGCTGTGGAAGCGCACATAGAAGCACAAAAAGCGGAAACGATAAATACAATAAAATGATTTATTTGCTTGCGTTGCATTTGCTGCCGAATGAAAAAGCCAACCAATGTCGCCACAAAAACAATTCCGACGGCGCTCCAATTGCCTCCGAATAATCGACAAAAAGAAGCATTGGCTGCCCCAACTAATAATAAAACCCAATGGAAAGACATTTTAGGTTTTGCTTTGATTCGATTGTATTCTTCCCGTAAAACAGCCAATGACAAATGTTTGTCGTAAGCCTTCCAACTCAAAGAACTAAGCTCGGAATTATACTCAAAATTGACAGGCAATACAGGAATATCTACTACTTCCGTATAAACATTCGCGCTCCGGTCATCATAAACAGTAAGAATAAGCGTCTTATGAAAAGGCGTCATTCGGATCGTTACACCCATCGATTCCCCTATCCGCTTCGAATTTCGTATTACGCGCGAAGTATGTACTCCCGAACCCAAAAGACAAGTGGCGTAATCGGCTATAAATCCTGCGATTTCTTTTAAATCTTCATTTTTATTCATTGTAATTATAAGGCAGGTATTGTCCTATTAAATCTGATTCGGGGACAAAGATAATAATTTTTTGTTACCTTTGGGCAGTGTTTTGCGTCTTCATTACAAAAGAGTTTCTAATTAAGAAAATGAAGATCATGAAAAAAATGGTATTATCTTTTATCGTGTTGATAGCTTTGTGCACATCTTCGTGTACTACTTCACGTTCACAAAGTTCCAATCAACAAATTTTATCGGCTTTGGAGTACAGCGATGATGTAACTACATTCACTGTCGGTTCGTTCGGAATGTTTTTGGCTAAGTTGGCAGGCGGATTTGACAAAATTCCCGAATTGAAAGGTATTAAATCGATCCAAATTTTATTTGTCAAGGATGATAGCTCCAAAAAACGCAAAGAAGAAATTAAAACACAAATTGCACGCTTATCCGACGACTCCGAATATGTTACACTAATGTCCGTTAAGGACAAAGACGATAAAGTGCGAATGTTGGTCCGGCAAGAGGACGACGTGGTGAAGGAATTGTTGCTGGCAGTAGTATCGGATGAAGACGACGATACGGCAGTGATTCGCATCAAAGGAAAAATGAAACTTTCGGATGTGAAAACATTGGTGGAGGAAAGAAAAAAAATAACAAAAAAGAAAATTGATGGACGCCGAAACATTCAAACAAATATTTCTTCCACTTCACACTAAACTCTATCGAATAGCTTACCATTGGGTGGAAAATCAAGCCGACGCGGAAGATATGGTGCAGGAATGTTACATTAAGTTATGGAAAAAACGGCACGAATGGTCGTCAATCCTGAATCCGGAAAGTTTTTCGGTTACAATGATCAAAAATATTTGCTTGGATTTTTTGCGGAAAAAGAAACCGGAAACGACTTCGTCGGATTCCATTCAGTTGTCGATCGATTCAAGTGAAAAACAAATGGAATGGAACGAACAGTTGGAAAAGATTCAAGAAATTGTAATTCAGTTGCCCGAAAAACAAAAACAAGTAATAAAATTGAAATACTGGCACGATTTAACGGAAGAAGCGATCGAAAAACAAACCGGATTGAAACGGGGAAACATTAAAATGATTCTCTCCCGGACACGAAAAATTATTCAAGAACAATACTTTAAATGGGAAAAAAATGAAACCGAATGATTGGAAAGACAAAGAAATCTCCATACCCGAAGGATTGGAAGCGAGATTGGAGCAATTGATTGACAGTTTAGTCGAGCAAGAATCACAAATGAAACGCCGCCGCCTGTGGACCGGTTTGATCAGCGCCGCTGCCTGCGTTGCATTGTTGCTTTCGACAGTCGTATTTTTTCATACGAAGCAAATAAACGACGTACAGCTAACTGTTCAAAACATCAAAAATCCGGAGTTGGCTTATTTCGAAGCCCAAAAAGCATTGGAAAAAGTTTCCGTAAAATTCAACAAAGGAACAAGCCAATTAACATTCGTGTCGGAAAAAGTGAAAAAAACAAATCAAGTATTAAATAAAACATTTAATAAAGAAATCAAATGAAAACAAAAAATTGGCTTATTGCCGTTGCAATACTACTGAATGCCGTTAGTGCATCCGCACAGGATCTGTTTGAAAAATTAGCAGATAATGAACATATTACATCAGTTTATATTTCTAAAACCCTGTTGAATATGTTTCCAGCCATGTCTGACAAAATACAGGTAGAAGGCGTGGATGTGGAAAATGTCATCCACAAACTGGAACAAATCGACATATACACGTCCGATAACAAAGAAGCAGCTCAATTCATTCGCACAGAAGCAAAAAAACTGCAATCGCAAAGCAAATCGTACGAAGTGCTGATGAAAGTCAAAGACGGAAGTGAAGATGTGATTTTTTACGCCGAGAAAGAAAAAGACCGCTTCAAGTCGCTCGTCATGTTTGTCGATAGCATCGATGAATGTACCTTAATCCGATTGATGGGCAGTTTCACTGCCGAAGACGTTCAAAAAATCACGAAGAAATAGAAGCCCATTGGAATGTCGAAAATGAGAAAGCTATTTTAACAGACAACCTGTGATTATTTGTTTCGTTCTTTAATCCGGTTCTTTATCCGTGCGGTAAATTCATAGTTTTTCAGTCCCCAAGCGGGAGCAATCAATAATTCTTTAGGTGACTGGGAAACAAAGCGTTCGATAAAAAAATCCGGATTTAAACGTTCGATAAAATCAATACATAAGTCGATGTATTCATCTACTGTATAAAGATGGAACAATTCCGGGTGTTCTTCGAACTGTCGAGCCATTTTCGTACGGCGAATCAATTGTAACTGATGCAGTTTGACCGTTGTAAGCGGCAATTGAGAAATTTTATCCGCATGGGAAAGAATCATTTCCCTGTTTTCTCCGGGAAGGCCTAAAATCAAATGAGCGCCGACGTATATTTTCCGGAAAGCGGTTTGTTGGATTGTTTCAACAGCTTCTTCGTAGGTATGTCCCCTGTTGATAAACTGCAAGGTTTCATTATTCGTCGATTCGACGCCATATTCAACCAGGAGGAAATAGCGCCGGGAAATCTTTTCCAATTCATCCAATAATTTTTCCGGCATACAATCGGGACGCGTTCCGATAATCAATCCGACTATATCCGGATGGTTCAAGGCCTCCCTGTATTTTCGAAGAAGATTCTCTAACGAATCGTAAGTATTGGTATAGGCTTGAAAATAAGCAATGTATTTCATTTGAGGATATTTGTGCGAAAAAAAGCGGATTCCTTCTTCCAACTGTTGCGCAACCGGTTTTTCATTGGCGGCATATTGCGGACTGAATGTTTGATTGTTGCAATAAGTACACCCGCCCCAACCTTTTGTTCCGTCTCTGTTGGGACAGGTAAATCCGGCATTGATGGAAATTTTCTGCACTTTAAAAGGGAAAACCGTTCGCAGGAAATCGCCGAAGTCTTTTATTAAATGCGAGGTTATCAAGTTCTTTTAGCGGTTATTTTTTGTTTATTTTTACAAAGCACAAATTCCGGAGGAACGGTTATCAATGATATAAACACACCTTCTATTTATGTAAAATCGGACCTTCGCGCTTTTACGTCCGATTTATGTTAATTGTATTCAAACCGTCCGTTTTTGCCCTCAATAATCAGTTCTTTTTTATCCGAGGCTTCCACAAAACCAACAATTTTCGCCTCAATTCCAAACGATAGGGAAATTGCAATAACTTCTTCTGCATATTCTTCCGGAAGATAAATTTCCATCCGGTGTCCCATATTAAAAACTTTGTACATTTCCTGCCAATCCGTTCCCGATTGTTGCTGAATTAATCGAAACAAAGGAGGAACAGGAAACAAATTATTTTTAGTAATTCGTAATTTATCCACAAAATGCAGGATCTTCGTTTGCGCTCCTCCGGAAACATGTACCATACCGTGAATTTTTGCTTTTAATTTATCTAATACTTGTTTGATAACCGGCGCATAAGTACGGGTAGGAGAGAGGACTAATTTACCGGCGTCAATTCCTAAACTTTCAATTTTATCGGTTAACCTTTTTTCTCCGGAATAAATTAATTCGGGTGGGAGATTCGGGTCGTAACTTTCAGGATATTTCTCTGCTAAATAATGAGCAAAAACATCATGACGGGCGGAAGTCAAACCGTTGCTTCCCATACCTCCATTGTATTCTTTTTCATAAGTCGCCCGACCACAAGAAGATAATCCCACAATCACGTCTCCCGCCCGAATGTGGGCATTGTCAATCACATCCGAACGTTTCATGCGGCAAGCGACCGTGCTGTCTACAATGATTGTTCTCACTAAATCGCCCACATCGGCCGTTTCTCCGCCTGTCGGGTAAATGTGCACTCCCAATTCGCTCAATTCTTCACACAATTCATTCGTTCCCTGAATAATAGCAGCGACAACGTCTCCGGAAATCAAATGTTTATTCCGTCCGATAGTAGAAGATAACAGTATGTTGTCTGTTGCGCCTGCACAAAGTAAATCGTCCACATTCATAATTAAAGCATCCTGTGCAATGCCTTTCCAAACCGACAAATCGCCGGTTTCCCGCCAATAGAGATATGCTAAGGAAGACTTTGTTCCGGCTCCGTCGGCGTGCATAATATTACAATATTCAGGATTTCCGCCCAGAATATCGGGAATTATTTTACAAAAGGCCTGAGGAAAAATACCTTTATCTATGTTTTTTATTGCATTGTGAACATCTTCTTTAGAGGCAGAAACGCCTCGTTGCATATACCGTTGATCATTCATATTTTATTGATTTATATCATTCAATTCTACTAATTTGTTTACGATAGCATAAATAGTTAACCCAGCCGTACTGTGAATTTGCAATTTAGTGGCAACGTTCCGGCGATGGCTGATAATCGTATGTAGAGAAAGATGTAGTTTCTCTGCAATTTCTTTGTTTGTCATTCCTTTGATTACACAAACGATGATTTCTTTTTCGCGGATAGTCAACGATTCATGCCGTTTTTCATATTCCGGTTCAACGATAAGTTTAGTCAGCTTTTCATTGATTTGTTCTGTCGAATCGTAAATAGAAATTATTTCATCATATACCTTTAAAGAGGTTGTATCGGAAAGAGAATTTTGCAAGGCAATACATCTTAATTGAGAATTTCCTATTTCTTTTTTTATCTGGTGTAAAGACAAAACACTTAATACAGAAGGATTTATTAATAACAAATCCGGTTTTTGCCAATTCAAAGAAGATTTCAACTGTTCGATTTCACTTACTTCAAAAACATCTATTTGAATCGTATTCAACCGATGCAATACAGAAAGTATTCCGCTTCGAATAATGATAGATGGTTCTATGATAACGATTTTAACCGGGTAACTCATAATATGGATGGGAGAAATAAATAATCCTCTATAGCATTATGAAGGATCAGTTCTTTTTCGCAATTAAAAATATCAAATAAAACACTGTTTATTTCATTTGTACTTTGAACGGGATAATATTTGATGAGAATGTTTTTAAATTCCGTCAAACGCATTTCTATTTGTTCGTGTTGCTTGCTGAAACCGCCGGCATATTTTTCTTTCTTTTCGTCTTCCGGCAAATCTTTTACAAAAGGGAAAACTTTTTTATTTTCGTAAAGCATGTGTTTTTTTACTTCAACTACAAATTTATCAAAATATTCAAGTACGGCTTTGTTCAAATCAGCTTGATCTTCATTCAGTACTTCTATTAGTTTTTTTCGTATCTCCGGTAAGCGATAATTAAGAAAGTAGTCGTGAGAATTATGCAAGTATTTCACTAAGGATTCTAAGGAAATCCGTACATCTGCGGAAGCCGTCGCCTGATTTTCCATTACCATGAGATTGATTATGGCGAGAAAGGTATTTGTATCCACGTCGTTGTTCCGGCAAACTTCACCAATGCTTCTGTTTCCAAAGCCTAAAGCAATTCCAAACCGGCTCAAAACCAATAAAGCGGGATAGTTTTCGCTGATTAAATCACTCATGAGATCGGTTTCTCTGTATTTTCCGAATCTGAATTTATTCATAAGAAATTTCTTTTTCGACAAAGATAGTAAATATAAAAAGAATTATGAGTAACTATTCGTTGGGAATAATTTTTAAATAAATACCTGCAAATGGGGATATTTAAAAGTATTGAATACATAGACGAAATGTTCTACTTCCTGCAAAAAATCGAAAATTATCAATACTTTTGCATCACGTATGGATCTGTCAATAAAACAGAATTTAAACAGTGAAGAATTAAAAAATGCTACTAAAAAGCCAATATTTTTGCCTGTTATCATAAATGATTTATCATTTTGAAAAAAACCTTTATTGTCTAAATAAAACGGCAAAAATTTTGTCATATTAGGATACACAATTTTCTGCTTAGAGAAATCCCCCATCTATTTCATAGAATAATAGTATATTTAAATTAGACTATATTTGTTATTAATTTACACATATAAAAGACTTTGTTACAACGGTAAAATAATAGAAAAAAGAGTTATTGGTGTATTTTTGTATTTGTAAAGGACTTTGTTGCAACAAAGTCACTTGAATTTATTATTTGTATTTAATTATACTTCCCGAAGAAACAATATTTCCATTTTTTAATAACCGATAAATATAGATTCCGGATATTAGATTGCTTGTATTTAGTTGACTGTTTCCTTTGTTAATTGTTTCTGAAAGCAATTGTTTTCCACCCATTTCATATAATTCCAATAAGTATGATCCGTTTAACAGTCCGTGTATCTCTAATTGATTGCTATTCAGGTTAAAAACAGGATAAACAGTTTCCGGATTTATTTTGTGCAAGGCAGATGTATTACATTCATTCCCATTGAAGTACCATGCTTCTGATTGATAAATAATGGCTGTGCCTTTCTTTTGATAGTTGATGCTCTCAGTTTCATAACCTAACAAAAAAGCCTGCAAAGCATAAAAGTGATAAAGCGAACCAATTCCCTCAATCCAAATATCATAACCTCCATCGAAAAAAAAGCGTTTCCTTTGCGTTTCACCAATTTGAACGGTATCTATCTTTGTTATCAAATACGACATCTCATTTTTTTCCATATAATCGCCTTCTTGCAAATTGAAATCATATAAAAGACATTCATCTTGCTGATTTTCTTTGATAAAGACTTTTCTATTCTCTTCCCGCAAAGCAGCTATATAATTTTCCGAACAACTGTAGTATAACTTTTTATATGTCAATCCATTTATAGTTGTATCCCCTTTTAATTGATAAGTAGAATAATCAACCTTATAATCCTTCATACTAACCTGATACAATTGGCAATAACTCCAACGGCAGCTATCTTCTACATAAGGAATATAAATGTAACCTTCTCCTTTTAAGAGAGCTGTCGAAAAAAGAAAAGAAATCAATAATAAGATATTTGTTTTCATGCGAAAATGGGTTAACAAGTTAACTGGTTGCCGAATAAATGAATAGCCATTTACATGCACTTGTGTGTTTGTTAAACATGAATGTTTCATATTAATTGCAATTAATAATGTTATCAGGATCAACACTTATTTCAAATTCTGCGCCCGCAGCAACTTCAAATCCGGCATTAAGTTCTACTTCTCCCCTTGTTTTGAAAAGAACATTATCATTATTGGATGAATTTCTGGAAAAATAATTACCGATTTGTAATTTTCCGTTAGACTCTACTCTCGTTTGAGCATTCATCGATGTGCATAAGCATACAGTCATGCATAAAAAAACAGATTGAAGTGTTTTCATTTTCATTTAATTAATTTTTATTTGTCGTCATAAAGATAATATTTTTTAATTTATGTTCAAATATCATAACTATTTAGCTGTGCTAATTTATTTACTAATAGAGAATTATAATTATTTAAAACTGTTTTTTTTAATGAAACCGTATCCTCTTTGGCAAAAGCAATTAGCTGATATTCATTGTTACAGTCACACGTTACATACTCCATGACAGGGTTATCAAAACCTTTTATACTGCCGATTCCCTCAATTCAGGTATCTCTCTCAATATGAATTTGCTTTCGCTGTTTCCCACTGTAAAGCCAAATACTGTCCACATCCGCAACAACCGGCATTCGCGAAATATATCCGTCTGAGGCTTCCGAATCAATGATATCGCCTTTTTCTACGCTAAAATCATATAACAGATATTCGTCCGAATGGGAATTGTCAACGGCATATACTTTATTGATTTTCTTGCCGGAGAGCGGTAAACGGGTAAGACCCGTTTGATTGATACTGCTTGTAATTCTAGGGAAAACAGCTGAAATACGCAGTTTTCATGGCGATGGTGCGTATGTTGTTACAGTAAAAATCATGGAAACGGTTATTGGTGCGTCTCTCTTTGCCCAGAAAAATGCAATATACTGATATTAGTTCACTTGCATACATTATTCGAGCAATGGAAGAAATCATAGGAACAATTTCTTGCAATCAACGAGACATTGCCGGAAACAGAAAATTACAGATGCACAAATTAATTTAAAAATTGCTTGTTTTGAATGAATTTAGCGTTATCTTTGTACGAATTTTTAAAATAAAGGATTATGAAAGGTTTAGTAGAAAATTTAAATCAACAGTTTGCCGCTTTTGCTAAAGATGCAGCTTTGCATATAGAGAATGGAAATAAAGCAGCAGGAACTCGTGCACGAAAAGTTTCGTTAGCAATTGAAAAAGAATTGAAAGAATTTCGTAAAAAATCAATTGAAGCTTCAAAAAAATAAGATGAAGCTGTGTTATGACAAAAATATGGAGGATGATTTATCAGAAATATCCTCCATGTTCTTTTTTTTAAATAATTAACAATATTAAATTAAAGATGAAAATCAATACTATTTTAAATATTTTTACGCCTAAAGATATTAAATTCATTCCTTTATTAAAAGAATTAGCCTCCGTCATGGTGAAATCAGGATCGCTTTTGCATGATTTATTTGCTTTTACGGAAAAGGAACAACGAGGTGAAATTTGCAGAGCAATTAAAGCCGAAGAAGTGAAAGGCGATAAAATATCCGCACGGGTTTTGAAAGAATTGAATAATACATTTATTACGCCTTTTGATAGAGAAGATATTAATATTCTTGCCGATAAAGTAGAAGAAGTAATTGATGTAATTAACAGGGTAGCGCAAAAGGTGTTGCTGTATTCGCCCAATCAATTACCTCCTCATACGGTTCATCTGGTTGAAATCATTAAAGAAGGTACGTTGGAAATAAAAGGAGCAGTAGACGGTTTGGAAAGTCTAAAGAAAAACGATGCTACTTTCCGTAAACACTATAAGGAAATCAAAAAATTGGAAGAATCAGCTGATAGTATTTATGAAAAAGGGATTACGAGTCTTTTTAGAGAAGAAAAAAATACAGTTGAATTGATTAAATTGAAAGATATTACTCAGGAATTGGAAAAGACAGCGAATAAGATTAATAGTACAGGAAAAGTTTTAAAAACCATTTTTGTTAAATATGCTTAGCTATGACCTTGCTTATCATTGTTATTATATTAGCCGTAATTTTTGATTTCATCAATGGTTTTCACGATGCGGCTAATTCGATTGCAACCATTGTTACAACGCGGGTATTATCTCCTTTCCAAGCAGTATTATGGGCCGCTTCTTTTAATTTTGTTGCTTTCTTTGTCGCTAAATATATCATAGGTGAATTTGGAATTGCAAATACGGTTTCTAAAGTCGTACTTGAAGAATTTATCACTTTACCGATTATTTTTTCGGGATTAGTCGCCGCCATTTTTTGGAATTTATTCACATGGAGACTGGGCATTCCTTCTTCCTCTTCGCATACATTGATCGGCGGATTTGCCGGAGCGGCTATTTGCGGCGCCGGATTTCAATCCATTCATGCCGGCGTAATTTTCAAAATTGTTGCATTTATATTTTTGGCGCCACTGATTGGAATGGTTATTTCGTTGTTACTTACGATTGCTGTTTTGTGGATATTTAAAAAGACAAATCCTCGTAAAGCAGATACTATTTTTAAAAGATTACAATTGGTATCATCCGGTTTGTTCAGTTTGGGACATGGATTGAACGATTCTCAAAAAGTAATGGGGATAATTGCTACGGCTATGATTGCGGTCGGACAAATCGAATCGGTTCAAACGATGCCCGATTGGGTTCCATTGACTTGTTTTACGGCTATTGGTCTGGGAACAATGATGGGCGGCTGGCGTATCGTGAAAACAATGGGTAGCAAAATAACGAAAGTAACACCTATAGAAGGAGTATGCGCCGAAACTGCCGGAGCGATTACCTTGTTTATCACCGAAATATTAAAAATTCCGGTAAGTACCACCCATACCATTACGGGGGCTATTATGGGAGTAGGTGCAGTGAAAAGATTGTCAGCTGTGCGTTGGGGCGTAACTGTCAATTTACTTTGGGCTTGGGTATTAACTATCCCTGTTAGCGCTTTTCTGGCAGCATTAATTTATATAATTGTTTATTATTTTGGGATCAGTTTCAATCTTTTTTAGATTTAATGAAACAAGATGTGAATAAATCGAAATCTTTAACTTCAGCGCTTTACGAACAAACGATAGAATATTTGTATAACACGACGCCTCTATTTCAAAAAGTGGGGAGTAGCGCTTATAAAGAAGGAATGGAAAATACGTTTTGTATCGATTCTTATCTGGAGCATCCACATACCCGTTATAAAACAATTCATGTAGCCGGAACAAACGGGAAAGGTTCAACGTCGCATTTGTTAGCTTCTATTTTACAGGAATCCGGTTATAAAACAGGGCTTTATACCTCTCCTCATCTTTTGGATTTTCGTGAACGGATAAGGGTAAACGGTAAGCCGGTAAGCCGGAAATTTGTGATTGACTTTGTTGCTAAGCATAAGGCGTTTTTCGAATCCATTCAACCTTCTTTTTTTGAATTGACTACCGGAATGGCTTTTGCTTATTTTGCCGAACAAGAAGTAGATGTGGCGGTAATCGAAGTAGGGCTTGGCGGCCGCTTGGATTGTACCAATGTGATTACTCCTGTGTTGAGTATTATCACCAACATCAGTTTCGACCATACTCATTTGCTTGGAAATACATTGGAAGCAATTGCCAAAGAAAAAGCGGGCATTATAAAACCGGATGTTCCGGTAGTGATCGGGGAAGCAGAAGGAGATGTGAAAAAGGTGTTTTTGGATGCACAGCGCAGGATGCAGTGCGCTCCATTTATATTTGTGCAAGAAAAAAATCCCATTCTTTCAGCCCGGCTTCTTCCGTCGAATTATTGGGAAATTGAGACGAACGAATATCCCGGAATAATAGATGAATTGGGTGGTTATGCTCAAGAAAAGAATGCGGCAACGGTTTTATGCGCCGTAGATCGATTGAAAAAAGGAAGCTTTGATATTCCTCCGAAAGCAATATATAAAGGTTTTCGTTGGGTGATTGAAAATACCGGTTTAATGGGACGTTGGCAAATTATCCAATACGATCCTAAAATAATTTTAGATACGGGACATAATGCAGGAGGAATACAATATATTGTGCGGCAATTGAAAGCGGAACGATACGACAAACTGCATCTTGTTTTTGGTATGGTCAACGATAAAGATATTTCTTCCGTATTGGCTTTATTGCCTTCGGAAGCGGTATATTATTTCACGCAAGCTTCTATACCGAGAGCTTTACCGGCAGAATCTTTGGCCGGACAAGCTGAAAAGTACGGACTAAAAGGAAATGTTTTTTTTACGGTTCGTGAAGCTTTTTTGTCTGCAAAGTATTTTGCTGCGAAAAAAGATATTATCTTTGTCGGGGGAAGTACATTTGTTGTAGCAGATGCACTCAGTTTATTAAATACTAAAGAACAGTTTACAAAATGACTATCAAAGAATCAAAATTAAAAAGATGGACAGCGCTGGCATTGGTATCTTTTACAATGTTGGCGGCTTATATGATGACGGACCTTTTGTCTCCGCTAATGGATCTACTACGAGAAACAAAGGGCTGGAATGCCGATGAATTTGGCTGGTATATGAGCGCTTATGGATGGTTTAATGTTTTTCTGGGAATGTTGCTTATCGGCGGCATTATTCTGGATAAAAAAGGCATTCGATTTACCGGTTTGACGTCTGCGAGTTTAATGGTTATTGGCTCTGTCATACAATATTACGCTGTTTCTGAAACGTTTGATTCGAATCAGCTTATTTGGGGATATAAAATACAAGTTTTTTATGGCGCTTTAGGTTATGCCCTGTTTGCTGTAGGCGCTGAAACAACAGGAATTACAATTAGCAAGGTTTTAGTAAAATGGTTCAAAGGGAAAGAATTAGCATTGGCGATGGGAGTTCAGGTGGGAGTTGCGCGTATCGGAACTTTTTTTGCATTAGTGATCCCGCTTCCATTTGCTAAATATTTCAATCCGCCTTCAATTTCCGCTCCACTTTTATTCGGAACGATTCTGATTTTAATCGGTCTGCTTACTTTTTTCATTTATACTTTCATGGATAAAAAGCTGGAAAAAGAAGAAAATGGAATAGAACAAGAGCAGGAAGAAGGATTTAGGTTATCGGATTTAGTTTTTATTGTGAAAAATAAAGGGTTTTGGTTAATTGCTATTCTTTGTTTGTTATTTTATTCCTGTGTATTTCCTTTCCTGAAGTTTGCGACAAGTTTTATGATTCACAAATTTCATGTTCCGGAAGAATTAGCGGGAGATATTCCGGGAATGTTGCCTTTCGGCACTTTACTGTTGACGCCAATTTTCGGCAGTATATACGATAAGAAAGGAAAAGGAGCGACCATTATGATAATTGGCGCTATGCTTTTAGTTTTGGTTCATCTTTTATTTTCGATTCCTAGCCTCGACAATTGGATTATAGCTGTTGTATTGATGATTATACTCGGAATCGCATTTTCTTTGGTTCCCTCAGCTATGTGGCCTTCATTGGCAAAGATTATTCCGGAAAAACAATTGGGTTCAGCTTACGCAATGACTTTTTTTATACAAAATATCGGATTGGCCGGAGTTCCGTTATTGATCGGAAAAGTACTCCAAAATTATTGTATCGTTTCTCAAACAGGTGAAAAAATTACATATAATTATACTTTACCGGAAACGTTGTTCACAGGTATCGCTTTGTTATCGCTCTTAGTAGCAATAGCTTTAAAAGTAGTGAGTAAGAAAGCAGGATATGGATTAGAAGATCCTAATATGCAATGATTTGATTATTTATTTGCTTCGTAATCTTGAATAAATCCTTGCAACAACCAATTGGCTAAAGCTTGCCGGTTGTTGTGATCCAAGTATCGTTTTTGGTTATATTCGTTTTGCATATTAGCCAATTCGGCGAAAATAGAAACAGGTTTAGTATTTCTCATTACATAAACGGCTTCAGTAGAGATAGTTCCTGTGTAACCGCGTCCTTGCTTATCATTGTATTTATTCCGGAATGTTTTTTGCATCGTTTCTGCTAATTGTTTACTTTTTTTATTCTCTTTCTGATAATAAAAGAAAACATCCAGTTGCTTTTTTTTACTGCGGCTATCCAAATGAATAAAAATAGTTCGCTTGTATTTTTCTTTGGCTTTTTTACTTAACTCGTTTATTTTATCCGTGCGTTGTTTCAAGCGTTTTTTTTGATTCCAAGGGATCGGTTTTCCCATGCATGTTTCCCGCTTACTGTTTTTTAGATATTTATTATCTCGGATACCATCTTTTGCATCTTGAATGATGACATGTACGGCCGCTCCGTTTTCCAATAACCTTTTTGCTAATCGAAGTACAATATCGTATGCGTATTCGTCTTCGTGTAATTCTTTACCGCCCACTTTGGCGACAGCTCCACTATCGGGACCTCCGTGTCCGCTTACGAGAAAGAAGAGCGCCCCTTTCAAACGGTTTGATTCAATGGCGTATGCTTCGTGTTCTTTTCCGAATAAAGGTTCTTTCTGTTGGGATTTTATTTTAGAATCTGTTTTTTTTGAAGATTTTGTTTCCGAAGAAGGAAGCAAATAAGATACTCCCAATATCAACGAATTATCTTTTCCAAGATTATCTTTATTCAATTTTATAAATTGGGAATAATCTTTTTCCGAGCAGCCGTTTCGTCGAAGAAAGGCATAAATACCCTCGCCTTTTTGTGCTATACCGTTTTTTTGAGCAGGAGCGAGAAGCGGAAAGAGAAAAATGAAGAAAATGAAAAATATTATTCTCATTTCCTTCCTATCTTCCTCATGCTCTGTATAATGGGAAAAAATCAATCTCAGGAACATTTCCTTTATATTTTTTGGATAAGATATTGTTATAAACTTCTATATTGTGGATATACATCCACACTTTGAACATAAACCGGTTGTCGGAAAATCGGGATTTAAATACGAAAAGAGAATCGTCGGCACCGCTTCTTCCTCCTCCTAAATGGAGACAGTTCATGCCTTTAGCTATTCCTTCTATGCGAGCTTGATTCAGTACTAATTTTAAAGGACTTAGATATAAGAAGTCGTTTTTAGTCGCATTCAGATGCGCTTGCATTATTCCGTTGCAAAAGGTACAAAGTGAACCGCTTATCCATTGATTTTGATATGCGGCAAGCAAAATACAGGAGTCAATTTCTTCTAAAAATTTGTAAAAATAATCCGCCGGAAAATAATAAATTCCGGCAGCATTTACCCTGTCCATATTTTCTTTATAAATTTCGATAAATGCATCTATCTCTTTTTTGTTTGAAGCTTTCACGATGGTTACTCCCTGTTTTTTCAGATAATTGATTCTGTTTTTCAAAGAACGGGAATATTGTTTTCTTTGTTGAGTTTCCGGTAAATTCAAATCAATTCCGACCGTGAGATTCAAATCTTTGATTTCTCCCAGATTTCCCAGTAGCAGCGATTGATTATCCATCAGCGGATGTAATCGGGAGAAAGCTGTAATGATATGATTTGCATCGAAATATCGCTTTAATTCTTCATGAAACAACCGGATATCTTCTATCGGTAAGTTTTTATTGCCGGAAAGGGGGCCTGAATATCCGTATACCGAAGTGATGTCTTTATATACAGTTTCACTGATATTTCGTTGAATAACCGGAAAAGCACAAGCTGCCGTTTCATTGTGGAAATAGAATAAAAGCGGTTTTCCCGATTGATCCAGACGGTGATAGGCGGCTAAATGATAAAAATCGTATCCTTGCATGGAACGGACAATTTCATCCCATTTTTCAGGATTGTCAACAGTAATTACTTCCAGCATTAATAAGCGTTTTTCTCTCCTTTAAACATGTTAATAATAGTAATGAGTACAATTTTTACATCCAACAGGAAAGTCCAGTTTTCCAGATACCATACATCTAAACACACTCTGCCTTCCATTTGTTCTAATGTTTTTGTTTCCCCTCTATAACCATTCACTTGCGCCCAACCGGTAATTCCCGGTTTTATCAAATGACGCACCATATATTTGTCGATGATAGAGGAATACAATTCGGTATGTTTCAACATGTGTGGACGCGGGCCGACAACACTCATATCGCCTTTTAGAACATTGTAGAACTGAGGAATTTCGTCTAAGTTGAAATGTCGCAGGAAATAACCTAACTTGGTTGTTCGCGGATCATTTTTTTCTGCCTGCTTGTCATGTGCTTCCTCATTGATAAGCATGGATCGGAATTTATAACAATAAAATTCTTTTCCATATATTCCGGTTCTCTTTTGTTTAAATAAGATTGGGCCTCGTGAAGATAGTTTGATTATACTTCCAAGTACTATATAGAATACAGGGAAAAGCGTAACTAAAAAAAGGGAAGAAAAAATAATATCAAATATACGCTTAATTATTCGGTTGTGAATAGACTGCAAGGGTTCTGACCGGACAGTCATTATTGGAAAATATTCGATATTTTCCAATATAAGTTTCTTTTTTACATAGCGGGAAAATTCTGGAATTAAATAAAAACGAATCATATTTTTTTCTGCAAAATTGAGTAAACGAACAATTTTTTCATCTTGTGAGTTGGGTAGTGTACAGTATATCTCGTCTATATTATTTTCCAGGGAAAAAGTTTCTACTTCATGGGTCATCCCAAGGTAATTCGGCAAAGTGTTTTTCAATAATAAATTATCGTCGAAAAAACCATATATATAGTAACCGTAGGCCATGTCTTTTTTCATTTCGGCATATAAATTCAAGCCGTTTTTCCCAGCTCCGATAATAATTACTCTTTTGTAATTTTTTCCGTATCTGCGATATATTTTTAGTGTTTCCCGAGCGATAACCCGCCATATTGTAAAAACAATAAATAGCGATAGATAATAGTAGATGATAAAATGAACGGGAAAAGTATCAGGCTTTAACTTTAAAAAGAAAAGACACGAGGTATAAATAATTGCATATAGAGCGATTAGAGATAGGGAACGTTGTATAATCTTATTCGTTGACATTATGGGTTTATAGATCCGAATCGGAACAAAATAAACGGCAAAAAAGTAACTGAAATGAAATAAGAGCACTGCAACGTTTCTCTTGGAATCAAAATCCTCTAAATTGTATGTTTCTGTCCAATTATAGATAAGTATAAATAGTAAATTAATTAAAAGTATATCGCCTAAAGCGACAAACCATTTGATTAAAAATCTATATCCATTTTTTTCTTTCGACATTGTTTTTCTAACAGTTGGCAAAGTTAACTTTTATACGGGAAAAAGACAAAAAATTTGGAAATTATTATTGTGGATTCATAATTACTACACGATTCCAATTGTTTTGTTTGTATGGTTGCTCTTCTGCCCCTTTCCATTCTACAACAATATTCTGAGAAGGAACTTTATATTTTGTAATTAACTCATTAGCAACTGCTTTTGCTCGTTTTTCGGAAAGTTTCATATTATAAGAATTTGTTCCTGTATCTTTATCGGCATAACCTGTTACTTTAATTTTTTTGCCGGTATCAATCATGTATTCTGCCGTATTGAAAATGCTGATTTGTTGATTATTATCTACCCTTGAGCTATTCACCCGAAAGAATACTACATTCGGTATATAATTAACGCCGGATAATGCGGAAACTTCGGGAGCCACTTGTGGACACTGCAACTGTTTCGGACAATCTGCCGGACGGTTTTTCAATTGATCGGATAATTCCTTGTTTTTGACGTGTAGAGTATTTATTTGGTGGTTCAATTCATAGATTAGTTCCCTGTCCATCGGTTCAATGGCATCAAAAGTAATTTTTCCTAATTGAAATGTTAAACCGCCGACTGCGGAAAGAATCACTTCGTTACTTGTTTTTGAGGTTGTTCTATAAAAATAGTTGGGAAGAACGGCAGTTCCCAAATCAAAATCAAAGCGGATACGTTTACTCAATTGAAATCTCAATTGCAATCCTCCGTTAATAGAAATAGCATTTACCGGATTATTTGCAACAGTCGTTTTATTTTCGGATGAAAGATGATGGGCAAATCCTAACCCCAAATAGGGCGTGAAATTAAAAAAACGGGCAGGGGAGTAACCGCCTAATTGATTAGATAAATTCCACAATGCATCCAAGTGTATGTTGTAATACTTGTTGCTGTTTTTTAAAATAACTCCATTTTCCGATTCTCGGAGAAAGCCTCCTTCTACCTTTATCCTGGCGCCCCAATACGGACTAAATTCTTTTCCTATTGAAAGAGTAGGCATTATGCTCATTTTTTTTCTGAAATCCGTTTTTAAATCATTATCCGGCAAAAAAGTTTGAATGCCTGCACCCATATTTACAAACCAATTATCGTTTTTTCCGGACCTCTCATGGAACTTTTGAGCGTATGTCAAAGAAATTATAAAGCTAAATAAAAGACTAAAAAAAATACTTCTTGTCTTCATAAATCTAATTTTCTGCAATAATACAAAAAAATTAAATATTATCTACACTAAATCACGATAATTAACATCAATTTTTTGAATTTTTCACAAAATGACGTGTTCAAATTCTGTTAAAAAATAAACGGTATCAATCGTTTTGCCTGTTTCATGTATGTTTTGTACTGTTCACCGAAACGTTCCGTCATCAATTTTTCTTCGTCGGGAATACGGACGTTGAAAAGGATTGCCAGGCCTGTTGAAATAGTCAAAGCGAAAAAGCAGGACGCAGAGGTTATGCCCGATAATGCATACCGAATGCAGGTAGCCAAAAACAGCGAAGGCAAAAAAAGAAAATGTAATTATTCACCACTAAAATCCGGTAGATAGAATACGAAAACGGCAATTATTGCAGAGAAATTATCACAACTCGTGGTAACTTTTCAATAAAAACAGCTATCTTTGGACTGATAAAAGTTTTACCTGTCGAAAGGCAATGTGCAAAGACAAGAAGTAGAGTAATTATCATTAAGCTAAATAAAAAAATGAAAAAACAATTATTTACATTACTTTTATTAATTTTTACAAGCGTGGGTGGTTTTTCCCAAAGCATCGACGAGGCTAAGTTAGATTCTTATTTTGACACACTTGAAAAAAACAACAAATTCATGGGAAGTGTTGCTGTGTCAAAAAACGGTACATTGTTATATTCTAAATCTGTCGGATTTGCAGACGTTGAGCAAGGTATAAAAGCAAGTGTACAATCAAAATATAGAATTGGCTCCATCTCAAAGACATTCACCACAGCATTGGTTTTTAAAGCAATTGAGGAAGGTAAACTTGCATTGAATCAATCTATTGATAAATACTTCCCTACGGTTGCAAATGCCAATAAGATAACAATTACTCATTTACTTTATCATAGAAGCGGAATTCCTAACTTTACTAATGACAAATCATATATGGATTGGAACACACAACCAAAAACGGAACAAGAAATGGTTGCATTTATTTCCAAATTAGGAAGCGATTTTGAACCTGATACAAAAGCAAGTTATAGCAATTCGAACTTTGTGTTATTGACATACATTCTCGAAAAAACGTATAAAAAACAGTATTCGAAATTAATTGAAGAAAAGATAACCAAGCCTGCCGATTTAAAAGATACTTATTATGGAAGTAAAATCGACACAAAGAAGAATGAATGCAAATCGTATAAATATACCGATAATTGGAAAATTGAGTTGGAAACAGACATGTCAATACCATTAGGTGCCGGAGGAATAGTTTCTACACCGAGAGATTTAATAAAGTTTGGCGATTTACTTTTTAATGGGAAAATAATTTCTGAAAACAGTCTAAAACAAATGGAAACTATAAGAGATAATTTTGGGATGGGGCTTTTCCATATACCGTTTTATGACAAAAAAGGCTTTGGGCATACAGGAGGAATTGACGGTTTTAATTCAATGTTTGTATCTTTTCCCGGCGACAGTATCGCATTTGCCTACGCATCAAATGGCACAAATTATAATGGAAACGATATTGCAATTGCCGTATTAAGTGCTGTTTATCAGAAGCCGTTTGAAATTCCCGAATTCAAAACATTTGATATGAAAACAGAGGATTTAGATAAATACGTAGGAATATATTCAAGTAAACAGATTTCATTAAAAATAACAATAAGTAAAGATAATAAAGTATTGATAGCACAGGCAACAGGACAACCTTCATTTCCTCTTGAAGCAACAGAAAAAGACAAATTCAAATTTGACATGGCAAAAATTGTCATGGAGTTTAATCCCGAAGAGAAAACCATGATTTTAAAACAAGGAGGGGGTGAGTTTTTATTTACAAAGGACGAAAAGAATCAAGAATAAATTATTACATATATTACTTGTTTTGATAATTATTCTTCTGATTATCTACATAGCTCAACCTGCTCGAATACGGATAAAAGACAATGCTTTATTGATTTGGTTTTATCCAACCAAATAGTGAGGTACTATTCGGTTGATAAAAAATCAATCAAACGGTTGCATATTAAAAAATGTTGTATCTTTGCCATAATAATTAAATTCAAAAAATTATGAAATCGCCTTTCCAGTATGGTAAAATAGCGGAAGGAGCAACGTTATTATGCGGGTAAGCAACGTTCATAGGATTGTGATTGACAGTAATGTCCGGATTTCGTTTTTGACAGGAAAAACATTGAACGGATTTCAATGTTTTCTGAATAACAATACGATAAGAATTATAACTTGCAGAGAACGAATTGTCGAATTGTCGGAAACATTGCATCGTCCGAAATTTCAGAAATACTTTTCGAGATGTCAAATTAATGAATTTTTCGATCTTTTAGACGAAAAATCTGAAATTGTGAGTATCAATCTTGATATTACACTTTTTACCATTAAAAAATCCATATTGAAGACAATAATTCAATCGGAAATGCGCTTAATTAAATACATTCACAAATTTCTTTTATAAATATGAAAATCTTCCGTACTACATTTTGCATTTTGCATTTTGCATTTTGCATTTTCCTCATCGGCTGTACTCAAAACGCCCAACTTGACGTCACTTCGGCGCAGGAAAAATATACCGAAATGCAGCATAATATTGCTCGCGGCTGGAACACTTGGGATACCCGTTCGGTGCTGCGACACGTTTTGTTGCCTCACGGAGTTGCTGTGGACATTCATTTTGCAACGCCCGACGGAAAGCGCGTTGACCGCTTTTTTATCGGCGACCGCAAAGAAGGATCGGCACAAATGCG
>JAIRLY010000071.1 GCA_031259075.1 Dysgonamonadaceae bacterium
TAGTAGTACCATTTCCCGTTAAGCTCCACAGCCCAGTCATCGTCCTTGAACACCGCTTCGCTTAAACGCTTGGGTTGCGCCCGCGACAGGGCCTTCATCACCCGCTCTGCCGTTGACGGTCCGCGCTGTACGGTAATATCCGGTCCGAGCGGGTTCAACTGCGCCCCTGCGGAAACCTGAGTGTCCACAACTTCGCCTGAGCTATAATAGCCTTCGTCTATCGCCTGACGGAAAAACGTTCCCCCCTCACTGTTTCCCAGCGGGAAACAAAGCGTTTTTGGCAAAATAAAGAGGCAAAAACATGATAGAATACGGCAATACTTTTTCATATATATTCGCCATAACATATAACTACGATACATATCCCCGGGTTTCACCGCAATGCATAGAGACACAAATGCTGTTTGCCTTAGACGCAAATTCCATCGTATCAGCCATCATTCACCCCAAATCCTGTTGATTCTATCCTGCATTTTTTTCTCTGATATTTCTATATTTTTCTTGTAAGAAACGATACGTTTCTGTTCTTCATCAAGCTCAGCGACAATTTGCCGTTGAATTTCAAGAGGAGGCACCGGGATTTGCATAGTGTCAATCAAGCCGCTAATATTATTAATATTGGCTCCTTGTGTGAGAATTTTAATCGAGTTCCTGTATTCAGGAGAAAAACGAAGATAATAATACAGCCATTTTGATATACAAAAAATTGGGTTCACGCGAATAATGCCCATAAACCCGCCCGCATAAAAGTCTGTATTAGAGTCGATATAGGCTACTTTCCCTATGTGTTCTTTGCTGCCGCTTGACATACAAATAAAAATGTCTCCCCGCCTTAGCTTTTTCTCATCGGAAATTTTCTGATCATCATTGAGGTAAATCAATTTGTTCAACACTAAATTACCGGATAAATCAATGTTATCTGCCGGCAATATAATCGTTTTAGTCTTGATTGTAACTTGTTCTATTTTGGAATAGGTGACGCCTCTAACAAGGGCGGCAAACTGCTCAAACCTCATAACCTCATACTTGCTGGTAATCTTTTGTTCCCTATACCGGCTGCCCGCCAAAATATAGGCGTTTTCTTTTACCTTGCCAAAAGGCACAAGTTCAAAGCCCGAGTCAAGCATTTCCTGCCGCTGGTTATCGTCAAGTTTGCGGTATTCCTGATATTTATCCAAATCGCTGCCGCTGTCCAATTTACGCCTGTGGTTATCAAGCGTATATCCGTCGCTTTTTACTTCAAAGTACCAAAAATCTTTACGTTTTTGAGAGGCTTCCAGTTTTTGGTTTACTTTTGTGGCGTAAATAATATTGGTCTTTACGCTTGTATACGGCAAAAAGACTCCCTGCGGAAGCGAAATAACACTCTGCAAATTGCAATTTTTCAACAGCAATTCCCTTGTTTTTGCCAAGTCTCTGCGAAACAAAAAACCTTCCGGCACGACAAGGACCATGCGCCCGTTTTCAGACGCGGAGTTAACCGCTTTCATACAGTGCTGGACACAGATACTATCGCCGTTATTAGACGGCAAGTCATAAAGATCCCCGTGCTTTGTCTTTTGGGAATACGGCATATTGGTGATGACAACATCATAACCCCTGTGTTTTCTCACGGTTTTTCCATTAGGCTGTACTTCGTCGTATTCTTCAGTCCCGTCTACCGGATTGGCAAGACTGTCTTTCATGTGGATATTACTATGCCCGTCACCGGCCAAAATCATATTCATTTTAGTGATTCTTGTCGTGTTTGTTATCTCATTACCATAAATTGTTTCTTCACGCAACCGTGTTTCATTTTCTTCGTTACGCGCCATTGTATTCCAAATATGGTGAAAACTCTCGATTAGAAAACCGCCAGTACCGCAAAACGGGTCATACACTTTTTCCCCGATTTGCGGATTGGCCAGCTTTACCATAGTCTTTACAATATGGCGCGGAGTAAAATACTCCCCCAGGTCATTTTTTGTTGCCGCGGACGCTTTAAGAAAATACTCAAAAGCATCGCCTTTAACGTCAGAATCCACATCGGTAAGTGTTAAGGGGTCCAATTTATCCATGATTTCCTTGAGAATAGAGTCGCTTCTGATAGTTAGCTCTGCAAATATAGGTGTATTGTAAAATACGTTCAACCGCTCAAAAACAGTGTTGTTAATGTAATCAATTCTGGCGTTTGTAGAGACATTTTTTATTGAATCCCAATGGCACGCAAAATCAAACGATGATTTCACCCCTGAATCTTTTTTGATTTGCTCGGTCTCGCTTATCAGTTTTAGGAACAGAATGTTTGCAAACTCCCCGAACCGCTCAAGACCTGCGCGAAGTCCGTCTCCGCGCAACATATTGTTGGTTTCGTCAAATATTTTGATGAGTTCTTTCCGGTCGTACTGCACCTTGGGCGAAACTGTATTGACTTCCCATGAGGCAAAATACTTGGCTGCTATATATTCCCGTAAAAACTCATCAACTTCTTCCCCGTTAAGGATGGGCGTTCTGTCAAATTTTGTGTGATAAGACTTGCAAAACAAGCCGTCGGTAGCAAATACGATTGGCGCGTCAAGCGATTTGGCGTAACGAATCCCTTGTTCCAACGCCTTGTCTACACGCTCGCCTTTACGTTTTGCCTCAATGACAATAATAGGGCGTTCATCGCCGTGTTCATCTTTTGCATATAAAACATAGTCGGGCCGCTCCCCTCCCAACAGATTTTTTTCTTTTTGGGTTTTGGGCTGTTCAAGATAGACGTTTCGCCCCTTGCCGCTAAGCGTCCACCCCAAATTTTCAAGGCTTTTGTTAATAGAGATCCGTGTGTCCGCTTCGAGCGGTGCGGCATTCATCCCTGATCCTCCCCTCCCTTGACTCGATATTTGCGGAGCATTACAATAAACCAACTTAACGAATGGTCGGTAACTTTCCCGACCCTGAGTTATTATATACAGTAGGAAGGATATGACAAAGAGTGATATTGTGCAAGCCGCAGGCAGGGTGTCAATTGACAACTAAACGGCGTCCATACTAGCATTACGAAAGAGAGGTTACAGGAAATTAAAGCGTTTAAGAATACGGACTTCTCGGATTGTCCGCCGCTGACGGAAGAACAAATGGCGCAGTTTAAGCCTTCGCATTTGCGGGGCATTTGTAAACCTGTTAAAAGGTCTATAAATGTCCGTATTGATGCCGATATACTTGAGTGGCTAAAGAGCGCCGGCATTGGCTATCAAACACGAATTAACGCGGTCTTGCGGGAAGCGATGATGAAGGCTGATGCGGCAAACTAAGCGCCGGAGGCTTTTCCGCCTTCCCATACCCTCTACCGCGTTCACCATCC
>JAIRLY010000216.1 GCA_031259075.1 Dysgonamonadaceae bacterium
TCGATAAAAAGATGAACAAAAAATTTTCATCCTCATATCAAAAAAAGTTACGATTCAAAAATTTTATATAACTTTGCGCCCAAGTTCGTTAATAAATTATTGTTGAATTAAATTTAGGAAGCGTAAAGAAATAAACGATACATTTATGGAGATATATTGTAATTCCATTTACCTCTAAAGTCATCTCTTTTAAGATTGATAGCCTCCATTTCTTCATTCGTTACATTGATACCTTTTTGATAAATAGTTTCATCTTTTATGGCTCTAACAATCAATCCCTTTTCCGTAGTAGTATTGGCGATAAGCTGAATTATTAACTCTAAACTGATCAATGGTTTACCTCGCCAATTTTTTGAGATATAAGAAAACAGGCGATGCTCTATTTTGTTCCATTTACTTGTTCCAGGAGGAAAATGACACACATGTATTTCAAGTCCTGTTTCACTGGCAAAAATTTGTAACTCTTTCTTCCACAATTTACTTGCAGCACTGTTGCTTCCTCCGCTGTCTGCTGTTATCAATAATTTACTCGCTTTAGGGTATGTCTCTTTACCCATCTGTTGCCACCACGTCCTTATCGTATTTACTGCAAACTGTGCTGTATCACTGCTGATTCCGACGTTTACCCATCCCTGATTATGGGCTATATCATATATGCCATAAGGCGATGCCTTTCCTAATTGAGGGTCAATGAAATCATATACTTTTACTTCTTGTGGCGATTTCGATTTTTCCCATTCCTTCCCTGAATTCTTATAATTACCTATCAATTCTTTCTTCTTGCAATCCACTGAAATGACAGGCTGGTTATTCTCCATAAATTCTTTTGACTTTTGATTTATATTACAAAACTGCATGTCTCTATCTTCTTCTGATGACCCTTCGTCAGTCTTTCGATTAGACTGTAAACTGTAACCCATTGTTTGAAGCATTTTTTCTATCGTTACATGACTGACCGTAATATGATTATCTTTCAGTGATTGTTGTATTTTTCTAAGACTTTTGCTACACCAGCATAGTGGATTTTCCGGATCGCCTCGCGTATGGGGGGACACTATTTCTTCCAGTTTTGTCCTCAAGTCCGGATAACTTTCTGAAATTGGACGGCGACCTCCACCGCTACGTCTTATTTTGCCTGAGGAGGCTACATGCTCTGATTTATATTCCAACTCTTTTATCCCCTCATTTATGCGTACTCGACCAACTCCCAGTGCTTTACTGACCAACATTTTACCGCCTCTACCTATGCGTAAGGCTTCATTGGCTATATACAATCGCTTTGTCCTTTCATCTAAAAAGGGCACTATTCTTTCGTAGGATGCCTTTATTTCTTCTTCTATTTGCATTATTTTTTTGGGTACAAAGGTAAAGATTTTTTTTTGATTCATCCATGATTAAAACGTATCGGTTATTTCTTTACAGTGCCTTAGCGGATAATTTATCTTGAACCGCAAAATTACCTGTCGCACATTTCTGTGTTTTTACCCCTGCTGTCACATTCGTCGATACTTCTTTCGGCATCATAACGCTGCTGCTTGGAGCGAAAGATGATGCAGTAACAATTTGTGGCGTAAACATCAAGTCGTAGTAACCATCTATCCAGGCGTTTGCACTACGAAGCAAATAACCAGTGACTTCACTGTCCGGTATCATAGCTAAAATAAAGTAGGAGAAAAACTTTTTATTTTTCTCCTACTCGTTATTCAAATCAAGCAATAAAGATTTGCTTATTTTTTCGTCAATTTCGTAACATAAAATCCGAAATGACCGGCGCTAACTCTTGCCGCCCAGTATCTGAAACTAACATGACCGGCATCATCATAATCGGCTATTGCGTAACCAGCGTCAACAGAAGAAACATAGAAGACAGTTTGTCCATCTACTATATCAAAACCTCTCATCCAACAATCTCCATAACTCGGATCAACATAAATAACCGACTTATCGTCTGTTGTAATAGTTTTTGCTACAAAATCGACAGTAGCTTCTATTGTTTCTTCTCCCCCCCAAATATTAGAAATGCTTACTCGATTGTACAATGTTCCAACTTGCTTGATCTCGACAGGATATGTTCCGCCTTCCTGTTCGTCGGTTGTAACATTAATATCAATTGCATCGTATGTACCAAACAAGTATGTATCCTCAAATTTTGGCGCTTCCAGTGTAGTGAACGAAATGGACCTATTGCTGTAAGTCGTACCATTGCGGTAGGTTACTGCGTATGCTTTCACATAAAAAGTCGTTTTGTCAGTCAATCCTGTCAAAGTAGAGGATATACTGTTACTAAACGAATTGAAAGAAATGGTGTTTGCTACGGGCAAAAATGCTTCATTATTTGCCACGATAAATCCGGTTTCGATAATACTGTCGGTTTCCGCAGTGAGAGCGATTGTTGCCGACAAGACTGCTCCTTCAAATGTGACGTCCGAAGCGTCGTTGATGGTTACAGTGGGCAATTTGGCGGGGTTTCCCAAATTGATATTCTCATTTTTCTCAGCTGTCGGTTCTTCGCAGGACGATAATCCTGCCATTAACAGCGTAGCGAGAAATAAAAGTGATATTATATTTCTTTTCATACAATTTTAACTTTTTTGTGTGTTATTAAAAATTAATCATTATTATCCGATTCTTCTATACCATTATTATTAATGATTTCCTGACGCGGTATCCGGAAACGGAATACGTCATCCTCAGGACCTTTGTTATACATAGCATCTTCGCGATGATTGGTGCCCTCGTAACTGCGGGTAAAGCCCAATTTCAGACGCTTGTGATCGAAATAGGAGAAGCCTTCGCCCCACAATTCTATTCTTCGTTGCAGATAGATTTCGTTACGCAAAGCGCTTCCGGTTGCCGATGACTTGACGGCTTCCTGATCGCGAGTCGAAACAAACTCATAAAGTACGTTTTGAGCACCTGCGTTATCCCCGCTTAAGCAAAGTCCTTCCGCTTCAATCAAATACATTTCGGCTGCCCGCATTAAAACACAATCGCCGAAATTATCATTGGTGCCGTTGTAAGTGCCGAATTTCAAATTGGCGTATTGCGGCACGTTATAACCCCATACTGACATTTGGGAATCGGCAAACGCTTTTTTACGAAGATCGGTTGACGGAATCAGAGAGTATAATTTGGCGTCAATCATTTTTTGCATATTTCCGGCAGTGGTATAACCATAACTTACCGACGAAAGATGAGATGTCGGATTGACAATACCGGAAGTAGCAATACGGGTTTGGGAATTGACATCCGCTCCCCACATCCAGTCCGGTTCGTTGATATCTACAAACCCTGTGCCTGTTACGCAGTCCCATTCTTCAATACTCAGAGTATATCCTTGCCTGGCAATCTTGGCGTATTTAGCAGCATTTGTTCCATCTTCCATATTCAGATATGTTCTTGCCAAAAGGCCGGCTACGACCTGCTGGTCAAGTTCTACTTTGGAAGCCCGCGTATAATCTTTCAATAAATCATAAGCTGTGGTTAAATCCGAAAGGATTAATTCATATACATCTTTTACCTTAGCTCGCGGATTATTGGCAATCTCCGCTGCGGTAGTCGTTTCGGTAACAATAGGAACGGCAGGATCTTCTTCATGACCGACATAAGTGTGTTGATATAATTGCACCAGATAATAATACCCAAAAGCCCGCATAGCTAATGCCTGACCCTTGAAAACCAACAAATCTTTATCTGTAACATCTTCACTGAAAAGTGCAATAATATCATTAGCGCTTTTGATTAACTTGTAATAATAGTTCCATGGCATAAAAACATCCACACTTGCATAATTCGGTCTCTGACTCAAATCATAACAGTCATAATACCAGCCATAATTGGATGTGTTCTGCAACATGTCTTCGTTCATCAAATCGGTGATTAACATTATAGCCAAATGACCGAAATCATTGTGACGTGCCGATCCTGCCGAATTGTATTGAATCATCCATGAATATAAACCGGTTACCTGAGGTTGAAGTACTTCCAAAAAAGCTTCGGGACTTTCGTTTCCCAATTCTTTTAGACGGTCGGACGTAATTGTAGAAGTAGGTTCTACATCAAGATAGTCTCCACCGCAAGAGGTGAACATTATTAAAGAAATAATACTTGTTAGAATAAAAATATTAATATTTTTTATTGTCTTCATAATTTTTTATATTTAAAATGCTAAATTAAAACCTATTGAAAAAGTACGCGCTACAGGATACAGTCCATAGGAAGAACTTCCGCTCCACGAAGTGCGCGGATCGTATCCTTGCCGTTTTGAAAACAAAGCCACATTATCGGCAACCACATAAATGCGTAACGATTCGAGATATATTTTATTCAGCAATCGTTTAGGCAATTCGTATCCGAGAGTAATATTCCGGATATTGATGTATGATGCGTCCACAAACCAGCGGGAAGAACGGGAATTGGTGCTTGTATTGGCATTTCCCATCTGGATACGTGGAATATCCGTATCGGTATGTGTGGGCGTCCACCGGTTGCGCAAATCTTTGTGCATATTGAAACCCAAATCACTACCCGCCATCGTTAATGCGTATGCATTGTCGTATCCTTTACCTCCCAACTGATAAGAAGCTTGCAGCGAAAAATCGAAACCTTTATATTTCAAATAGGTGCCAAAACCTCCGTACAAATCAGGTATGGCGCTACCCTGAAAATAATCGGTAGCCGCACTGTAAGTGGTGGTTGTTTCTCTTTCGCCTGTGGGATTGCCATTATCGTCCAGAACATCTTTGTACCATTGAGCTTGTCCATTGACATCTATGCCTGCATATTCCCGTGTGAAATATTCATACCGCGATTTGCCTACCATTAATTTATAGACTCCATCCGTGATACCGTCTTCCATACGTTCCGGCGGAAGTTTAGTGATTTCGTTGGTAAACCAGGTACCGTTGAAAGAAATGTTCCATTCAAAATCGTTATTGTGTACCAGTACTCCGGTTATTTCCAGTTCAACTCCCTGGTTAACCATATCCCCTATATTGTCGGGATAAGAAGTATAACCGCCCGAAGAGGGTACCGGACGGGAATACAGCATATCGGTGGTATTTTTATGGAAATATTCGATCGCACCGTACAGTTTCCTGTCAAGGAAAGAATAATCGAAACCGGTATTGAATGTCTGACTGGATTCCCATGTAATTTCGGGATTTCCTTTGTAGTCGAAAAGTAACGAAATATTGTCGCTGTTATTCACAATCCGGTATTGATCAGCCCAAGGCAAAACGCCAGAAATCTGGTCGTTTCCCTGTGTACCGTAACTGGCTTTGAATTTCAGATCGCTGACCCAGTCAACACTGCTCATAAAGGACTCCTTACTGATTCTCCATGATGCGCCGGCTGACCAAAAATTACCCCAGCGGTGGTCTTTATGGAATTTGGAAGACCCGTCGAGCCGGAAACTGGCGGATGCATAATATTTGCTTTCATAATTGTATTGAACACGACTTAAATAACTTTCCATCCTATAATTATTTTCATACGAACTGGATAGTGGATTCTTGATAGCTCCAACTAATTCCCGCTGGTCGGGATCCAGGAACTTTTCTTTCGTTCCATACCATTCATTGAATTTGTAGTTATAATTTTCGTGTCCTATCAGAACATCAACATTATGCTTGTTTGCCAGTTCTTTTGTCCATGTTAACAATTGATTGGCGCTTTGAACAGTAATTCGTTGACCATAACGGGTAGAATAACCGCCCTGGTCTTTAAATTGTCCATATATACCATTGAGATAGCTCAACCCCAGATTATTATTGCTGTTAATGGCGTAATTCAAGCTCAATTTAAAATCTTTCACCGTAAAATCCGCAAAAACTTTACCATCGAAAATATCCCAAACATCCTGTGATACATCCAGGATTTGGGAAGCTACAGGGTTTGCCATGGACGAAACCAAACGTCCGTATCCCAATGAGCTATCGTCGCCGAAGTCATAGACTTTGTTGCCCTTATCGTCCAACACAATATCACCGGTAACAGGATCATGCAAATACACCGGATAAATCGGAGGCATGGTTTGAGAAAGAAAGAACATATTGGAACCTTGTGTACCGTCTTCACCTACAAAATTAGACTCTTGACGAATATAATTGGCCGTGCCGCCAACTTTAAACCAGTCGGTTACTTCTTTCTCCAGACGTAAACGGGATGTATAACGTTCAAAATCCGAATTGGCTACAAAACCTTCATCATTCAAATAACCTAATGAAAGGTAATAATTGGTTTTTGCATCGCCACCTGAAATAGAAACAATATATTCCTGACGATTTCCGTTATTAAACATGAAATCGTTCCAGTCTTCACGATATTTCAATCTCGCATTCGGATTGATATTGCCGTTAATATCCACTACTTCATTATCGGGAACATTGTAGTTGTTGTAATTTCCCAATTGGCTTATCAAATTGTTGGATGCATAATTAGCCGCCTGTAACCAACTGTTGCCAACGCTGTAGTATTGACGGTTACGGAGACCTTCCCACGTCAATTCGTAAAATTCGGCAGGGTCGTCCAAAACATCATAATTTGGAATCCCTCTTTGATTTAGACCATAACGAGCCTCGAACGTAACACGCGCTTTTCCTTCGGCTCCTTTTTTGGTGGTTATCAGAATGACGCCGTTAGAAGCGCGAGAACCATACAGCGAGTTGGCGGCAGCATCTTTCAACACAGTCATACTTTCAATATCCATCGAGTTGATACTGTTAATATTGCCTTGGAAAGGAACGCCGTCCACCACATAAAGAGGCGTTGTTGAAGCGCTGTAAGAACCGACACCGCGAATACGAATCGAAGCGCTTGAGCCGGGTTGTCCGGAACCACTGATTACTTGCACTCCGGAAGCGGCTCCTTCTAAAGCGTGTGTAACATTGCCGGTCTGCAATTTGGCGATATCTTTGGATTTTACAACGGAAGCAGAACCGGTAAATGTCGATTTTTTTGCTGTTCCGTATGCAACCACAATTACTTCATCCAAGTCAGACACGTCCTGCTCGATTATTACTTCGATGTATGGGGCTATATCAACTTCTTTCTCCTTATATCCGATATAGCTAATAACCAAAGTCGTTGCCGATTCGGGAACATCAAGTGAAAACTTACCTTCGGAATCGGTAAGAACTCCTATTG
>JAIRLY010000240.1 GCA_031259075.1 Dysgonamonadaceae bacterium
CGTGTTTTTTTTAGGTTGAAGAAGATATTTACTAACATCCATCCGGGCAGTGACAATTTGATTTCCGATTTTGTATATCAACGTTTTTTACGCCAATATTATATCCGCAAAGGGATAGAATTTGTTTCGGGATATGAAACCATTTACACTACTCGCTTGCATACCGGCATACTTGCCTTTATGCTCGGCAAACCGTTTACCTTTTTCGATAATTCGTATGGTAAAAATAGGGGCGTTTACGAAGCATGGCTTAAAGATGTGGAATCGGTTAACTTTATAAATAATGAAAAAAATTTCTATCATAATACCGGTATATAATGTTGCAAAATACATCATCCGCTGTCTGGATTCAGTTATTAATCAGACTTATCCGAATATAGAATGTATATTGGTTGACGATTGCGGGCAAGATGACAGCATTGCTTTGGCGGAACAGCGGATAAAGGAATATTCGGGAACCATTGAGTTCAAAATATTGCACCATGAACATAATCGAGGGCTTTCGGTAGCCCGAAATACGGGCACAATGGATGCAACCGGCGAGTATATTTATTATTTGGACAGCGATGATGAGATTATTCCTCACTGTATTGAAACATTAGTCGCATTAGTAGAAAAATATCCCGGCGTGGAAATGGTGCAGGGAAATACACAGACGATTCCGGAACCTCTCCCAGAATCAGACTGGAGAAATATAGCATACAGGCATTATCCCGAATATGTGGATGATAATTTGTGGGTAAGGGCGCATTTTGAAGGAAGAAACGATATTCCCATGAATGCATGGAATAAATTGATAAAGCGGAATTTTATTTTTGAAAACAAATATTTCTTTAAAGAAGGAATTATTCATGAAGATGAATTATGGATGTTTTATATCGTAAAAAGGCTGAAAACAGTTGCCTTCACTATTGAATATACGTATATACACTACATAATAGATGGGTCTATTATACGCTCAAAAGATCCATATCCGAGTATCAATAGCTGGTATTTCATTTTGAATGAGATTTTTAGTAGCAACAACAACTTAAGCAAAAAGTGTATGCAAAAATATTTGTCTATTTTGTGTTTTTATGTAAACCGGATTAATTTTGCTACGCGAGAAAAAATTTTATATCCGCTTTACAAAGACTTATTAAGGCGCTTATTGAAAAAAGAATGGCATAACGATAAATCCTTTCTTATTTCGATGCTGTATCTGTTATATACACCACGATGCATTCTTCGGTCACGTACAGGAAAGAAAATTAGTCATATATTATTAAAAATAGAACAATACATATAGGTAAATGAGTTCGAACATTATTTTTACAATAATTATTCCTCATAAAAATACTATCTAACCGAGAGATACCGCAATGATTTACAAGTTGCGGATTACAATTTTCACTGCATAAAAACACTTTGATATACAGTTTATTCCGAATTGTGTAAGGGTATATTGGTAATTATTGTTAGACAGGAAACAGAACAACAATAATGCCATTGAATTGTGTTGTTATTTTCATAATCACAATGAAATTGCTTTGCCATCCCTTATTCCTTTCCGAAATAATAAAAATAAATAAAATATGAAAATTCCATTAGTATCGGTAATAATTCCAACTTACAATCGCGCTCATATGCTTGTTAAGACACTTGACAGCATAGTTGCTCAAACGTATCAAAATTTTGAAGTGATAATCGTTGATGACGGTTCTACAGATAACACAATCAGGCTTTTAGAAGATTATAAACAGAAAATCACCCGAAAGGATATTGCTTTTACAATCTTGAAACAAAGAAACGCAGGAGCGCCGGTTGCAAGAAATCGGGGATTGAAAAGTGCAAAAGGAGAATATATCGTGTTTTTTGATTCCGACGATTTGATGTTGCCCAATCGAATTGAAGAACAGGTACGAGTGATGATATTAGAAAATTCTGATTGTTGTGCTTGTGGTTTTTTAGTAGAAGGTGAGCAACCGGAAGAACGTTATCCTAATATTATACAAGGAAAAAGTGAGTTGTATGCTTTCTTGCGAAGGAAACTTTTTGGCAGTACTCAAAGTTGGATATTCAAAAAATCTTTGATATTGCAGGTGGGAGGTTATGACGAATCTTTGGAATGCAGGCAAGATTTAGATATTGTTTTTAGAATTTTGATAACACAACCTAAGATTTCAATTACCAAACAGTTATTATCTGTCTTTGTTGAACATAACGATACAAGCAGAATCATGAATAAAGTCAAAAATCGATTGGGTTATGATTCAATAGTCAAGTTTCATTCCAAAATTATTGATTATTGTGTTAGGAATAAAAAAATAGAGTTATTTCCAGTAGCAATTCACAAGTATTACAATGATGTTTTTACAACACTTCCGTCAATTCAATATTCCGATTCATGGAGGGAATTATGGTATATTACACAGCGGAATAGACACTACTCAATTTTTAATCAAATATATTTATTTATACTCGCTTTTATTTTTGTTTTTGCGATCGCGATTCGTTCCCACCAATTACAGTTTCAAAGAAAAATTTTTTCCCTTACCATGCATCTTAAAAAGAATTAATCCATTAATAATTAATAAAATACATACAACACAAACATTAATTACTATTGAGTCGCTTGTCCGGAAGCATCTGTGGTTACTCCCAACAAAAACGCACCGCGACCCAATTGTCTTTTTCTTTATAACTGACCGGCCGCAAATGATGTTTTTTACATTCTTCTTCGATAATCGCCAAGTCGTCTCGATAGAATCCACTCATAAAAAGAGAAGAACCGGAATGTATACAGGAAGCATAAACAGGTATATCTTTCAATAAGATATTCCGGTTGATATTGGCAAAAATGACGTCGTAAACGTCTTCTCCTAATAAAGTAGCATCTCCTGATTTTACGGTAATATCCAACGTATGATTCAAACGGATATTTTCCAATGAATTTTCATAAGCCCATTTGTCGATATCAATAGCTATAACCGGCGAAGCGCCTTTCTTTTTTGCCAAAATAGCCAATACCGCCGTTCCGCAACCCATATCCAAAAAAGACTTACCTTTCAAATCTAATTCCAACAGACAGGAAACCATTAATTCGGTAGTGGAATGATGACCGGTTCCAAATGCCATTTTCGGATCAATTACAATCTCATATTGCAATTTGGGAATATTTTTATGAAAAGAACTGTGAATAACAACTTGGTTATCTATAATAATCGGTTGGAAAAAATTCTTTTCCCATTCTTCATTCCAATTCTGATCTTTTTTATATCCGATTTGATACTGAATATGCGTATCCGGTAACGGAAATTTTTCCAATACTTCGACAATTTTTTTTTCGGAATAAAATTTTTCCGGTACAAATGCGTCCAAGCCTTGTTCCGATTCGAGGAAACTCTCGAATCCGATTTCCGCGAGCAACGATGAAACTACATCTCGATTGACTTCTGTATTTGGGTGGATCGTCAATTTTAATTCGTAATAATCCATTTGAAATAAATGATAAATGATGCAGGGAAAGCATCTCCCTGCATCTGTAATACACTTTTGTTTTTCAACAACACTTTTTTATTTTTTTACTATCTTACAGGTAGTAACTTGTGTTCCCGATTCGATTTTCAGCAAATAAATTCCGCTTGCAATCTGTGAAACCGGTATTGAATTTTGGGTTGTTTCCAATAATTTCTTTCCATTTAAGTCCAGCAAAGAAGCCTTTGTAAATGTGCCGTTTATCCTGATATAGTCGCTGACCGGATTCGGGAAAATTTTGGATTTTTCGATCTCTTTAGAATGTATCCCTGTTTGTACCGGACAAAATGTTTCCGATGGAAGCGTTTCTAAACCATCTTTATAATAAGCGGATATTTGGTAGCAAATTCCGGCTGATGCATTATCATCCGTATATCTGGACATAAATGTAAAATTTTGATTTTGATCGCTCCGATAAATAATATAACCCAATAAGTTTTGATCGCTTTCGGGAATGATTTCATCGGTATTTGTATTTGTCAGATTACCGATAATTGCCCAATTATCCCATGTATAATTCGAAAGTTTTAACCATGTATTGCCTCCGTCTTCTGAAAAAAGATTGCCTTCCGGTGTAGGCAATCCGGAGTAATCCGTCCCGATCGGTTGTTCTTTTTCTGCATGTTTGATTATGTCTATTCCTATCTTCAAGTCGTTTATAGTTTCGTCGATCAACAAGGGGTTTTCCAAAGTAATCGTGTTCCATGCAGCAGTAGATACAAATGACTGAACAGGTTGGTTTATTATCTTTTGACCATTCAGAAAAACAACAAGCGCTAATTTTAGTTCCTCATCCGGAAAATCTTGATTGATAACAATAGATAAGGAAGATAAATATTTCCCTTTATATATTGCAAGATCGGAGGCTTTGAAAGAATTGGCAGCGATAAAAGAGTTTCCTCCATTTCCAATTTTATCTATTTTATTGGATTTCATATAAGTCAACTCGTAGACGTCATTCGGCGTTTTCCATGCTATATTCGCTTTGTTTCCGGAGAGATTACCTGTCAGATCCGATGGGCCTTTCGTATCTTTTACTTGAACGCTATCCACTCTTATGTTATCTAAATCCCAAATCGTATAAAAATCAAGATCTTTTCCATAAAAAACAAAACGAATTTGAAAGAATTTGCCGGCAACTTGTGTAGACAAATCTAAAGATTCTTTTTTCCATAGAGAAGAAGATAAAACATCCGGGGTATATCTTTTTACACATATCCAATCCGAACCATTATGTACTTCAACACTTAATGTATCTTCTTTCAATACCGTTATTTCGTTTTGCCGGCATCTTACCATAAAATTCAGATACACTTTATCAAGCGTTGCTGCATCCAAACTTTTTGATGTCAATGTTTTTCTTTCAGAGATATTAACCGATTTAGAAGATGTAACTCCATATTTATAAATACCTCTTGAAATTCTCGTATCAATGATCCATCCATCTGAATACCAATGATTTGTTGCGAAATCTCCGGAGTCGAAATCTTCGAAAAAGGGAATATTATAATTATCGGCAAGAATTGCAAGTACGTTATCCGAATTTACCGATTCGTTTTGTGTATATACTGCTGAAATATTATAGATAAACACTCCCGCCGCGTTCTGAAGCGTTGTGTCTTCAAATATTTCGGTATCCGGTTCGGTTATTGAAGTAAGAAGTTTATTATCACGATATATTTTATACCCTGTTAATTCAAAAGTAGAATTTTCCGGAGCATCCCATGTCAAAATCACGCGATTCGTCTTAGTAACGGATGCTTTGAAATTTTGCGGTTTTTTATAGGCCTGAGGCTTTTTGGCAAGTTTTAAAACCCAAGGTAAAGCAGAGAGAGAACCTTCTCCATACCAACCGGTTATGTATTTTCCATCGGCAGATATATCCATAGGAACCGAGAAATGTTTCTCTCTAAAGTTTATATTCGATAATTGTACATCAGGTGCAAAGACTTCGATAAAATTGGCGAGATCGACAAAACCTAAATCACCGGAATATACAAAGCCATACCTCCATCCTCCTATACCTCCATCTCCAAAATGTGAATAACCAACAATTAAACCATCATCGGATATGGCTGTAATTTCGACTGACCGAGCTCCCTGGTGTCCGGGAATAATTTCATATCTGTCTTCTTCTACATAATAAATTGCAGCTTGGTTCTCTATTGTAAATGTTGCATATTTACCATTATCGCTAATATTACTGATACCCATTGAAGAAGCGACTGTTGAGATAATGGTATAATCGGTCGGCGATTTCCAGATAATCGGTAATCGAGAGCCGCCCAGTTCAACCACCGCCCAACCGGCAGCAATTCTTCCATCCCCTGAAAGCGCTAATATTTTAGCGCCTTGCGCTTCAGCATCAGAATCCGGATAGTCATACGTATTGTAAGTCCAAGTCCCATCGTTATTTTTAGTCCAAGTACAAGGGCTTACTTTTTCATCTGCATTCAAAAACCCTCCTACGGTTTTTCCATCAGCAGAAATCGCATTCGCTCGACTTCCTTCATCCGGATTTCTGATTGTGTTTATATCAAGATTGCCAATACCCAAACTTATCCATGCTCCCTCTTGATATATTCCTGCAACTTTGATTGGAACAAATCCTTTTTGTCCTGTTGTTTCCCAATCTTCAATAAAAATAGTCAAATTCGGATCCCTGAAAGTTCCACAGACAATCCCATCCGAATTAACGTCCACCGCTTCTGATCCTCTAATATCAGACGTATCCACTTCTAATGTTTGAGTTTCCGTGTCAAAAATAAATCCAAAACTTCCTTCTCGACTCCCTGCTACATATCGCCCATTGGGCGATATCCGGTTAGGATATCCGGCTCCGGGGATTAAAAAAAATTGATTACTTTCAACAGACACATTACCATTAATTGGTTCTTTCGCACTAATTGTTCCTGAAAAAAGATAAAGGAACAATAAATTAAGTAATAAAGTTTTTTTCATAAAAAAATTATAATTTATAAACAACAAAAGTTAGTTGTTTTGCAAATATACGCATATATTTTAAATAAACAAGAAAAAACGTAAAAAAACAAAAATGCAGTTTGAATTTATTCGAAAGAGATACCCCTCATACCATTAAAAAAATAAAATATATTTTACGGTTCAGGTTCAAATGGGCATTATGGAGTTAACGTAACAAACGGTAGACAGCAAATGTACATTCTCTGCAAGTTGCTGTTTACCGTATGTTGTTTGCCGGTTATATTTATCCTAAGAAACCAAGTAAAACACCGGCTGCCACCGCAGAACCGATTACTCCGGCTACATTTGGTCCCATGGCATGCATTAACAAATAATTGGTCGAGTCGTATTCCAACCCTACGACCTGAGAAATACGAGCGGAGTCGGGAACAGCCGAAACCCCTGCATTTCCGATCAACGGATTGATTTTATTACCCTTCTTCAAAAATAAATTAAAAAACTTGACAAATAAAACACCTGCCATTGTTGCTATAATAAACGATAAAGCGCCCAATGCGAAAATTTTTATGGAATTTAAAGTCAAGAATTGAGTCGCTTGTGTAGAAGCCCCTACGGTTACACCCAACAAAATCGTAATCGTATCAATTAGCGGTCCTCGCGCTGTTTCTGCCAAACGACGAGTGACTCCCGATTCTTTCAACAAATTCCCGAAAAACAACATTCCCAACAAAGGAAGTCCGGAAGGCACTAAGAAACAGGTTAATAGCAATCCGAAAATTGGGAACAAGATTTTCTCTGTTTGAGAAACGACACGAGGCGGTTTCATACGGATTATTCGTTCTTTTTTAGTGGTAAGCATACGCATCAATGGCGGTTGTATCACCGGTACTAAGGCCATATAGGAATAAGCCGATATAGCAATAGCACCCATAAGGTTAGGAGCTAATTTAGAAGATAAAAAGATTGCAGTAGGTCCATCCGCGCCGCCAATGATACCAATAGCGCCTGCTTGATTCGGTTCAAACCCAAACGACAGAGCTAAAATATACGCTCCGAAAATACCGAATTGGGCGGCGGCTCCAATCAACATTAATTTAGGATTAGATATAAGCGCCGAAAAATCGGTCATGGCTCCAATCCCAAGGAATATCAAAGGCGGATACCAACCTTTTGTAACTCCTTGATAAAGAATATTCAATACAGATCCCTCTTCATAAATACCTAATTGCAAACCGGCATCTTTAAAAGGAATATTTCCAATCAAAATTCCAAATCCAATGGGTATCAATAGCATTGGTTCAAATTCTTTAGCAATAGCCAAATAAATAAAAACTAATCCTACCAAAATCATAACAAGGTGTCCAAGCGTAAGATTGGCAAAACCCGTATATGTGAGAAATGTTTCCAGATTTTCTACTAAAAATGATAAAAAATTCATAGTATTATTCGATTATAACAAGATCTGCTCCTTCTAATACAGAATCTCCTTTGTTAACTTTTATTTCCTTTACGACTCCGTCTCGATCGGCATTGATTATATTTTCCATTTTCATGGCTTCCAACACCAACAATTTTTGACCTTTTTTTACAGTGTCGCCAACTTTACAAACAATCTCCAAAACAATTCCGGGCAACGGAGAATGTAAAGCTCCCGAACCGGTATTAGCTTGTTGCGGACGAACAATAGGAGTTACAGCGGCCTGAGCCGGACGATTTATAGTAACCACCTGTTTTTTAGTCGGTTTATTCATCTCTACTTTATAAGGAGTACCATTTACCTCTACATCGGCGATGGTATCCTCAATTCTGTTTATAACTACTTTATAAACATTACCGTTGATAGTATATTTGAAACTTTTCATCTTTATTTACTTTTTAGGCAATTCTCTTAATGTATAAATTTTAGAACTCCACGGAGAATAATTACGTGCAGTGTTTTTAATGGTAAGAATCGTATTTTCCTCATCATGCATTTCCGTAGCTTCGTAAATAGCCATTGCAATAGCGGCATAGATGTCTCCTGATTGCTCGGTAATTCCTCTTGCTTCTTCTTTGGTCATACCGGATGCTCTCATAGCACGTCTGTGACTCATGGATACCGCAATGATTCCGACTAATTTAAATATAAGGTAAAGCAGAAGTAATCCAAAAAATACAACACCCATTGCTGTAAATGTCATTCCTGTACCTTTCGAATCATTTTCCTTAAAATTTTCTATTCTTTCGTTCGTATCTAATATTTTATTATTAGAACTTGGTGTTACTTTTTCGTAATAAATCCAAAGTTTATCCCCTTTTTTATCTTTATAAGAAGAATTTAAGCGAAGCTCTTCATTTAAGCGTTTTTGCGTCCAGCCATCTTCCAGTAAACCGTAGCTGATATCTGCTCGTTGTCCGGAAGGAACTGTTATTGAATCGATCAAGGTAGTTCCGTCCGAATCAAACAATGCTATAAAATTCGGTTTATCGGGATATAAAATAAAATTCAAGTGAAAAGTTCCATAAGTAGGCATGTTATCAGCCCAAAAAAGAACATGTTGACGCGGTTTTATATTTGTCAAAACATCTCCTTTCGGCACCATATACATTTTAGGTTTTTTGACGTCATTGGTAAGAAAACACCCGGCAATATTTACTGTTCCGGGAGACGAATTATAAATTTCGACCCAAGGATGTTTCTTTCCATAATCATCTTCAAAATTATCGTTATTGATTACCAATATTTCGTTAATTTTGAGAGAAGTGGTCCGTTGAGCTTGTACAACGGGAGAAATAAAAAAAATAAACAAAATGAAGGTACTGGAAAAAATCTTTTTTCCATTCATTATCTTCATTCTTTTCATCTCTTTCATTCTTTTCATTTCCTTCATTATCTTCATTCTTTGTATTTTTTTATTATAAAGGAAGATTATCATGTTTCTTCGCCGGGTTTGTCTGTTTTTTTGTCGACAACTGCTGTAAAGCTCGAATGATACGGAAACGAGTATTTCGCGGTTCGATGACATCATCAATATAGCCGTATTTGGCTGCATTGTAAGGATTAGCAAAAGCTTTTGTGTATTCGGCTTCTTTTTCTGCTAATACTTTTGCCGGGTTATCCGATTCTTTTGCTTCTTTTGCATACAAGACTTCTACGGCGCCGGCGCCACCCATTACAGCAATTTCAGCGGTTGGCCATGCATAGTTCATATCGCCTCGCAATTGCTTGCAACTCATTACAATATGTGCTCCTCCATACGATTTACGCAATGTAACCGTTACTTTTGGAACGGTAGCTTCGCCGTAAGCATAAAGCAATTTTGCTCCGTGAACAATTACGCCTCCATATTCTTGTCCGGTTCCCGGAAGAAAACCCGGAACATCTACCAACGTAACGATAGGAATATTGAATGCATCGCAAAAACGAACAAATCGAGCGGCTTTGCGAGACGCGTTGATGTCTAAAACACCGGCTAATGTTTTGGGTTGATTGGCTACGATACCCACCGAACGTCCGTTAAAATGAGCAAATCCGACAATAATATTTTGTGCATAGCCGGCGTGGACTTCCAGAAATTCTCCATCATCGACAATTGAACTGATTACTTCGTACATATCGTAAGGTTTATTCGGACTGTCCGGAATAATTTCATTTAAGGAATCTTCCAAACGATCAATGGGATCATTGGTAGGACGGAACGGCGTTTCTTCCAGATTGTTTTGTGGGAGAAAACTCAATAATTTACGAATAAGCGCAATACCTTCGTCACCGGATTCTACAGCGAAATGCGTAACTCCGGAACGTCTTGCATGTACGTCTGCTCCTCCTAATTGTTCTTGGGTTACATCTTCTCCCGTTACTGTTTTTACCACTTTCGGACCTGTCAGGAACATATAACTCATTCCTTTTGCCATGATGGTAAAATCGGTTAATGCAGGAGAATAAACAGCTCCGCCGGCGCAAGGGCCAAAAATACCGGAAATTTGAGGAACAACACCGGAAGCCATAATATTACGTTGAAATATTTCGGCGTAGCCGGCCAAAGCATTAATACCTTCCTGAATGCGTGCACCTCCCGAATCGTTTAAGCCTACAATAGGAGCACCCATTAACATTGCTAAATCCATTATTTTACAGATTTTTTTGGCCATTGATTCTGATAATGAACCACCGATAACGGTAAAATCTTGTGCGAAAATATACACTAAACGACCTTCAATGGTACCGTATCCGGTAACAACACCATCGCCCAGATATTTTTTCTTTTCCATCCCAAAATTGGTGCAACGATGTTCTACAAACATATCCAATTCTTCGAAACTACCTTCATCTACCAGCATGGCAATACGTTCGCGAGCGGTATATTTACCTTGATCATGTTGTTTTTCTATGGCTTTTTCCCCACCTCCTAAACGAGCTTGCGCTCTTAATTCGATAAGTTCTCTCACCTTATCTAATTGATTACTCATACGAAATTATTTTAAGTTATGAGTAATGAGTAATGAGTGATGAATCGGTATGAAAAAATACTCATAATTCATCACTCATCACTCATCACTCTATTGACATAATTCTGTTAAAACACTACCGGTTGATTTTGGATGCAAAAAGGCGATATTTAATCCTTCGGCCCCACTACGAGGGGTTTTATCAATCAATTGAACTCCTTTTGTATCCATTTCTGCTAAAGCATCGGCTACATCAGGCACTGCGAATGCAATGTGATGCACTCCTTCTCCTTTTTTTTCAATAAACTTAGCAATTGTAGAATCTTCTGAAGTAGGTTCGAGAAGTTCGATTTTTGTCTGTCCTACTCTAAAAAATGCAGTTTTTACTTTTTGGTCGGCTACTTCTTCGATGTTGTAGCATTTCAATCCCAATACATTTTCGTAATAGGGCAAGCTGCTTTCTATACTTTTAACAGCTATTCCTATATGCTCAATATGCGAAATATCCATTACTTAATAATTTAGTGATTACTTTGAGGATACAAAGGTAGTATCTTATCTTTAATTAAGGAAATTTTGGTTCAACTATTTTTATCGGGTTTCTCGTTTAACGTACTGTCTCGCCCAATATCATCAAGTTACAAAGACGAATCCGTCGAAATGCCGGATACTTTAGAGAAAACAGATATTAAAAAATCAGAAAAAAAGCTCCAAATTAAGGAGCTTCTCTTCCAATTTATATATAATTTTTAAATACTATTTGTGGAGCATACGAGACTCGAACTCGTCACCTTTAGACTGCCAGTCTAACGCTCTAGCCGGATGAGCTAATGCCCCCAATCATAAATCGCGGCAAAGATAAATGATTTTCTTAAAAAACTAACTACATTTGCATATATTTTTAAATATGATAAAAGAAAAAATAATCTTAGGGATTGATCCCGGTACATCCGTCATGGGATATGGATTGATTAAAGTCATTGATAATAAGCCTTTTCTATTAGCAATGGGAGTTCTTGAACTGAATAAATACGACAGTCATTACCTTCGTTTGCAACGCATCTTTGAACGTATTATCAGTTTGATTGACGAATTCTTTCCGGATGAATTAGCTATTGAATCTCCTTTTTTCGGAAAAAACGTACAAAGTATGCTTAAATTAGGACGCGCACAAGGAGTGGCAATGGCTGCCGCCCTTTCGCGTGATATTCCCATCTTCGAATACGCGCCCCTTAAAATAAAAATGTCTATCACCGGAAATGGACAAGCTGCCAAAGAACAAGTAGCAGATATGCTGCAACGTTATCTAAAGATTCCGAAAGAAAACAGGTTACCTCAACTCGACGCTACCGACGGATTGGCTGCTGCTTTGTGTCATTTCTTTCAAAGCAATCGCCCGCAAACCGAAGCTCAATATACAAGTTGGAAAGATTTCATCAATAAGAACTCAAAAAAAGTAAAATTGTAAAATTTATTTATGATCCACAGCGAAAGAAAACAGGCAAATGTTTTATTCTTCGCCAAACATCGTATTCACTTTTTCCGCCACATCTTCCATTAACCATTTCGGTGTAGAAGTTGCGCCGCAAATACCGACCGATTTAACGTTTTCCAACCAGCAAAAATCAATATCGTCAGGACTGGATATAAGATGAATATTCGGATTGGCTTTCTTACATTCACCGAACAAAACCCTTCCGTTGGAACTTTTTTCTCCAGCAACAAACAAGACTAAATCATGCCGCGATGCAAATTGCTTAATATTGGGTATTCGGTTGGCTACTTGACGGCAAATTGTATCAAACGAGCTGAAAATTACATCTTTACCGACACGGGATTGAATTTCTTCTACAATCTCTTTAAAATCGTTCACCGACATAGTGGTTTGTGAAAACAAATAGATGTCCTTATTGAAATCCAATTTTGAGAGATCTTCTTTCTTTTCAATAACAATTGCGTTTCCTTCTGTTTGTCCTACTAAACCATTAACTTCGGCATGACCAATTTTCCCAAATATTACGATCTGGGAATTGTTTCTATCCGAAGTCTGGTATCTTTTTTGGATTTTCTTTTGTAATTGTAGTACGACCGGACAAGTAGCATCTATAATTTGAATATTATTCCGGTTGGCTACTTCGTATGTAGATGGCGGTTCGCCGTGAGCACGAAGCAAAACTTTCCGATCATGTATGTATTTCAAGCCTTTATGATTAATGGTTTTTAAACCTTTCTTTTGCAGACGAGCCACTTCCTGACTGTTGTGTACAATATCGCCCAAACAGTAAAGCTCTTGATTTTCAGACAATTCTTTTTCTGCACTTTTTATCGCATTTACTACTCCAAAACAAAAACCTGAATCTTTATCAATTTCAACTATCCACATAATGATGAAAAAATTATTTATTCCTCATCTTTTACCAGGCAAACAAAGGATAGTTTTTCATCATTGCATTTACTTTTTCTGCGGTAGACCGAATGACCGTATCGTTTTCAACATGGGAAAGAACCGTATCAATCAAATCGACGATTTCTCCCATTAAAGTTTCTTTAATTCCGCGAGTAGTAACAGCCGACGTTCCGAAACGCAATCCTGACGTCAGAAACGGAGATCGACTATCGAAAGGCACCATATTTTTATTGGCAGTAATATCCGCTTTTACCAAAGCTATTTCTGCCTGTTTCCCTGTCAAATCAGGAAATTTAGAACGAAGATCAACCAACATCAAATGATTGTCCGTACCGCCGGAAATAATTTTATAACCTTTATCTATTAATGCTTTAGCCATTGCCGCTGCATTTTTCTTTACTTGTGTTTGATAATCAATGTATTCCGGTTGCAAAGCTTCGCTGAAAGCTACAGCTTTTGCTGCAATGATGTGTTCCAACGGGCCACCCTGAACTCCCGGAAATACGGCAGAATCTAATAATGCCGACATCATTTTGATTTCTCCTTTCGGAGTTTTCTTTCCCCAAGGATTTTCAAAATCTTTTCCAATCAAAATAATGCCACCTCTGGGTCCACGAAGTGTTTTATGAGTAGTGGAAGTAACAATATGTGCATATTGGAGCGGATTTTTCAATAATCCGGCAGCAATCAACCCTGCCGGATGAGCCATATCTACCATAAAAACAGCTCCAATCCGATCGGCTATCCGGCGAATACGAGCATAATCCCATTCACGGGAATAGGCCGATGCTCCGGCAATAATTAATTTAGGCTTTTCTTTTAATGCGATAGCATCCAGTTGTTCGTAATCCACATAACCGGTGGTTTCTTGAACGTTATATTCTAAGGCGGTATAATTCAAACCGGAAAAATTCACAGGTGAACCATGACTTAAATGTCCTCCATGAGACAGATTTAATCCTAAAAACTTATCTCCCGGACGGAGACAGGCGAGAAATACGGCCATGTTGGCTTGAGCGCCTGAATGTGGTTGTACATTTACCCATTCGGCGTTGAAAATTTGTTTCAAACGGTCGATTGCTGTTTGTTCTATCTCGTCAATAAATTGACAACCACCGTAGTACCTTTTGCCCGGATAACCTTCGGCGTATTTATTTGTTAATACGGAACCGGCAGCCCGCCTCACTTCATCACTAACAAAATTTTCGGATGCTATCAACTCAATACCGGTCAATTGACGATTATTTTCTTTGTTGATAATGTTGAAGATTAATTCATCTTGTTTCATTTGAATTTTTTATAATTATTTTTTCGGGATTATTTTTTTTACCTAAGATCGGCTTTTAAGGCGGCAAGTTCAGTTGCGAGCGCTTCTTTTTCGGCCAAAGCACGTTCTTTTTCGGCCAAAGCACGTTCCTTTTCAGCCAAAGCACGTTCCTTTTCAGCACGTTCTTTCACAAGAATAGCTTCTCTTTTAGTAAGTTCAGCTTCTTTTTCGGCAAGTTCAGCTTCCACCTTTTCGCGTTTTTTACGTTCTTCAAATTCCCCTTCGTATTTGGCTGTAAAGATCATACTCCGATTCTCACTTCGTATTTGCTCTAAATAATCGTAATCCGAACGTTCCTCCGATGTGAGGTTGTCTCGATCCAATACTTCGCGCGCTTTTTCCAACCCTTTCGCCTTAAAATTTTCTTTGATTACATTGTGTTTCAAAAAATAAATCCATTCGTCCAGACTGTCTTTGGCTATATCATTGAACTTATTGACTTTCAAAACATAATATTCCGGATA
>JAIRLY010000279.1 GCA_031259075.1 Dysgonamonadaceae bacterium
TACCTTCCGGCGGCAACGCTTATACGTGAACAGACGGAAATTCTGGTCGAAAGCGAACTGAAAAAGGCTTTAATTCGCATTAACCCCGAAATAGCCATACAACCCGACCGCGCCGACGAAGTTATCTACAAATTGCGAACTATCCTGTTGTCGGTAAACAGCATCGGCCTGGTACGTGCCAACGAAGAATTTTCACACTGGATGCGTGGCGATGTAACTATGCCGTTTGGCAATAATTATTCGCATGTGCCTGTCCGGTTGATTGATTTCGATAATTTGAATAATAACGGCTATCAGATAGTAAATCAATTGCACGTACGCAACCGCGAAACAAAAATACCCGATATTATCCTGTTTATCAATGGTATTCCGGTAGTCGTCGGCGAGACGAAAACAGCTGTCCGTCCGTCTGTCAGTTGGTTGGACGGCGCTCACGAAATACGCGAAGTTTATGAAAATGCCGTACCTGCTTTGTTTGTACCTAATATCCTGAATTTTGCCTGCGATGGCAAAGAATTTTATTATGGCGCCGTGCGTACGCCTTTGGAATACTGGTCGCCATGGAGAATCGACGACGATTCCAATGAATTATCAAAATTAGTCGGATTAAACGAAATCGGGAAACAAATCAAAAACCTGTTGCATCCGAAAACCTTGCTGGACATTTTCCGTCATTTCAGCATTTTTACGACCAATAGACAACGGCAGCGCATCAAGATTATTTGTCGTTATCAACAATACGAAGGCGCCAACCGGATTGTGGAACGGGTGAAAGATAACAAATTAAAAAAAGGTTTGATTTGGCATTTTCAAGGTTCCGGAAAATCGTTGCTGATGCTTTTTACTGCGCAGAAACTTCGTCGTGAACAGACATTGAAAAGCCCTACCGTTATTATTGTAGTGGACAGAATTGACTTGGATGCGCAAATTTCAGGAATATTCAATGCCGCCGATGTTCCGAATTTAGTAACAACCGACAGTATCAGGGAATTACACGAATATTTGGAACGGGATGTTCGTTTTATCATTATTACAATGATACACAAATTCCGTGAAGCATATTCGAACATGAATTTGCGGGATAACATTATATTGATGGTGGATGAGGCGCATCGTACACAGGAAGGTAATTTGGGTGCACGGATGCGTGCAGCCTTGCCTAATGCATTCCTGTTTGGATTGACAGGAACGCCTATTAACAAATCCGACCGGAACACTTTTTGGGCATTTGGAGAAGAAGCCGACGAGGGTGGATACATGAGTCGGTATACTTTCCAGGATTCCATTCGTGATAACGCTACACTTCCTCTACATTTCGAACCTCGACTGCTGGATATTCACATCGACAAGGAACAGATTGACGTTGCTTTCAATGAATTAGCAAATGACTTGGATGAAGAACAGAAAGCCATTTTAACCAAAACGGCAGCCAAAATGAATGAATTTCTGAAATCGCCGCAACGTATAACACGCATTTGCGAAGATATTGTCGTACATTTCAGGGAAAAAGTTGAACCGCACGGTTTTAAAGCGATGATTGTTACCCCTGACCGTGAGGCGTGCCATTTGTATAAAATGGAATTGGATAAATTGTTACCGGCGGAAACTTCTGCTGTAATTATCTCAACTACAGCCAATGATGATTTTGATTTTAAACAAAAATACGAACTGGATAAAGACAGTCAGGAGAAGCTGATAGAGCAATACAACAAGCCTGACGCGCCACTTAAATTTTTGATAGTTACTGCAAAACTGCTAACTGGTTTCGACGCGCCGATACTGCAAACTATGTATTTGGACAAATCGCTGAAAGACCATACCTTATTGCAGGCTATATGCCGGACAAACCGTCTTTATCCTCAAAAGAAATTTGGTCGCATCGTTGATTATTTCGGCGTATTCGATGATACGGCACGCGCCTTGCAATTCGACGAAGAAACCGTTAAAACTATCATCTCCAATCTAAACGAATTGCGCGAACAGGCGCCCCAATCGATAGAAGACGCATTGAAGCATTTTCCCGGAATTGACAGACGGCAGAAAGGATTTGAAGGCTTGCAGGCTGCGCAGGAATGTATTAAAACCGCCGAACAGAAAGACGCTTTTGCAAAAGACTATATTTATCTGTCGAAAATATGGGAATCTTTATCGCCCGATACCGTACTCGTTCCTTATACAGATGACTACAAATGGTTATCACAGGTATATGCATCGGTAAAGCCGACGGGGCCTGAAGCCACCGGCAAATTGCTCTGGATGGCATTTGGAGCGCAGACGACTAAATTGATTCACGAAAGCATTCATGTAGAAGCTATTCACGATGATTTGGATAAAATCATTTTAGACGAAACGGTCGTGGACGGTTTAATGAACAGCAAGGATAAACGCAAAATCAAACAGATTGAGAAAGAACTTATCCGGCGTTTTCAGCGTAACGCCAATAAGCCTCAATTCATAGCGCTAAGCAAACGTCTGGAAGATTTGCGTCTGCGTGCCGAACAGGGACTGATCAGCAGTATTGATTTCATAAAAGAACTGTGTCAAATAGCGCGAGAAACTGTACAGGCAGAAAAGGAAGAGCTGAGT
>JAIRLY010000113.1 GCA_031259075.1 Dysgonamonadaceae bacterium
CTCTTCGCCGCGTGTACTTTCTATCATCATTGCTATTTTTCCCGTATCATTGTTGCTCAATATTGTAAAACCATCATGTCCAATTGCTTTATCATCAATACTCATATTCTCTCCCAAATTCTCCGGCTTAAATATATATACCGGCTTTTCAAGAACTTCTCCTGTCTCTTTATCTATTTCTTCTATATGTTCCGTACACCATTTCTTGCTTTCCTTATCTACTATATAATCACTTATGTAATTCTTATACCACCAGTAAAAAGTCTTAGCTTTGAGACTGAACATTCGGGCTACTACTGCCAGATTTACCGGACTCTCTTCAACTTTCTTCTTTTAAAAAAATTCCCAATTCGGGAACCATCCTTACGCCTTGCAACGTTAAATCATATTCGTTAGAATAGTGACGATCTTCTCCTGAAACTTTGTACCGCCGTCGATACAGTCGCAACCATATCGGCTTGCATACAAAACTGTGACTCAACATTTCTATCGGATTACAATATCCGTCCAATACTATTTCCTCTTTTTCGCGCAATTCTTCCGGTATAAAACATTCCTTTTCTCGCATCTCTATTACCCACCGATCTTTATGCTCCTTCGCATCCCACATCTCAAAATGTTCCTGTATATGCGCTGGTACTAACATAGACATCGCTTTCGAATACAACTGTTCTATCGGCTGTCGTTCCAATTTTTTCCTGCCCATTTCTTTTCCTTTTTTTCGCGCAAAGTTATAACTTTTTTTTCATAGCACCTCAAAAAAAGATTTAGCCTTATCTTTGTGATTGTTTAGACGGGTGTCTTAACAATGAATTGTATACGATAAATGAATGATATTTAATAAAATAATTAATAATTAAAATTTTATAGACATGAAAAAAAGTATTTTTTTAAACACAATGTGTGTTGCAGTAATAAGCTTTTGTATGATCGGCTGTAGCCAAGATGATTCGGAATACTCTGTTCCCTCCGATGAAGAGAAAATGCTGGATATTGTGTACAGGATGTATATTATTAACTAATTAATTATTAAATGGTTTGCGAAAAATATTTAAAAAGTAAAAAAGATGGAAAGCATTGTATCAAAATTTTTTGAAGAGATCCCCAATGAGCACATTTCTACGAACGAAAGCGCTGATTCCTCTTACCTGTCCGGTATTAAAGATTCGTCCTGCCTGTTCACCGGTGGCATTTTTGTCATGGACTTCCAAAAACGCTGTTTACCGGTCGTTTCTCACCGTGACATATTTCTCTGTGGTAATACAGTCGAACACGCTGCACAAGCAGGTTATAATTTCTTCCTCGAAACAGTACACGAAGAAGATATTCCACTATTTATAAAAATACACCGAACCATATTAAAAAGTGAATACATCATTGACAAGGAACAGCAATCTCAAATCAAATATTTTTACTTTACTGTCAGGCTCAAAGAACATCCTCAACTATATTCGAAACCAAGTTATTTAATGATCTGTCATAAGATAAAGCCGGTATTTATCAATGATAAAATTCGTTATGGAATTTGTTTAACAACAATTTCACGAATGTTAACGCCCGGAAATCTCAGAGTCTATTTTAATAATAATCGGAAAGCCGAAGAATATTCTTTTGATATTAACACTTGGATTAAATATGACGTTGAACCTTTGACCAGCCGGGAAATAGAAATACTTAGATTGGCAAAGCGAGGTTTTAAAGAACACGAAATTGCAAATCAACTTTGCATGACGTATGGAAGACTGCGCCATGCAATGTCGGAACTTTTCAAAAAACTTGATGTCAAAACGATGGAACAGGCTGTTACCCACGCTTCAAACCATTTAATGTTATTCGATGCTAAATAATTACCAAACAACACAATTATGTTGTTTTTTACAAAAATCAAAAAACAACACAATTGTGTCATTGTGGGACAAAACAGATAACCTACTTTTGTGTCATTATTTTTTATGTTATTAATTATTAAATTGTTTAAAAATGAGAAAGTTATCATTTAGTTTAATTGGAGTTGCAGCTATTATTGCTGCAGGAATTGTTAATGCGAACTTATTTTCGCAAAGTAGTGAATCTGATATTTTGCTCTCTAATCTGGAAGCATTATCTGGAGAGCATTATCTAAACGGAGTACAAAGAGGTTATGAGAGAACTCTTGTGTGGATACCTGACAGTATGACCGCGGATGGAAGTGTAGGTACAGGTGGCGTTGGTGTTGGCGGATCTATGACTTATAGAGGTATACTTTGTTGTACCCCTTGTACCCCTCCTCCTCCAAGCGAGATGAGTGGATGTGATTTTGATATGGAAAATTCTGATTGTATTAATTGGGTTGTTTATACTTAAAAATTTTTGGAGAGATGAAAACAAATATTTTAAAAAACAAAATTTTGTGGATTGTCCTTATTTTAGCTATTGGATTTAATTTAAAAATAAGTTTAAATTCGAGATACAACAAATCGGATGTGCATATAATTAATTTAGAAGCTTTATCTAACGAGTCTAATGGTAGCCTAACTCGAGGGTACAAACCTGTACAAAAAAAAATAATTGAATATGGTTCGTATCAAAGTACGATTTGGGGTGGTTTTTGGTATTATAATTACATATATATTAACTGTTGTGAAAGTGCCACGCAAATGGAATTCTGCGATTTTACAATGCAAGATAGTAGGTGCTAAATTAACATATTAAATATCTGGTAAGATGAAAAAAATTTTTCTATTATTATATTTGTTCGGTTTATTTGCATGCGACAAAAATTCAAAAGTTGAACATTATAAAAGTTTTGCAATTGATTTAAAAGATAAAAAAGATTTTATTGACATGTCTTTTTTAGTTGACAGTGTACATTTAGTAAAATTGGAAACTAATGATGATGCGCTGATAGCAAGGATATTAAAAATAAATATTGATGATAACTATATATATATTCAAGACAGAAGGCACAAAATTCTTGTTTATGCCCAAACAGGTCATTTTAAATATATGATAGACAGAATAGGAACCGGACCAGGAGAATATACTAGGATTACTGATTTTTGCATAACGGAAAATTTCATAGAAATCATAGATATTCAAACAAAAAAACTTCTTCGTTATGATAAAAATGGAGGTGAATTCGTAAAAGCTTTTAAATTCGAACCGTTTGTATATTGTTTATTTCCTATAAATAACGGAATGTATTTATCTGATTTACCTCTTAATGTCGGAGATGGCAAATTTGGAGTTTATCTATTAGATTCTTTATACAATGAGAAAAAGCATTTGTTGCAATATTCCGGAGATTATCCGATTTTCGGTCAAAATATTGGTATTTTTTCGGAAATAAAACAGGATTTATTTGGTGTTTATTCTCAAGTTGAAAATGCAGTGTATCATTACTCTTACCCAAATATGGAAAAGAAATACAGTTTTGAAATCAAAGATAAACTCAAATTGAAATCAAAGAAAGGAACGGAATTGCTTCAAATGTCCGATTCGGAAAGAGAAAGATTATGTCATGCATCTTTTTATAAAGAAAACAATATGTTTCTCCTTTTATCCGTACTTGAAAAAATGTCTCCAATTACTATTATTTACAACAAGTTAACGGAAGAAATTTCTATGTCGAACGTATTATCCTGTAATTTTATGCCCTTATTTTTTCCTGCAATCTCCGATACACCAAATATTATTGTTTATTATGTTCCGACAGAGATGTTTGTAGAAATGAAAGGAAGAGAGGATATTAAACAAAATATGAAAAATAAGGAATTTCTTGATATGGCAAATATCATTGAAGAAGACGATAATCCTGTGTTGCAAATTTTGTATATGAAAAAGTAAAAAAGATGAAATATTGGCTATTATTCTCATTGTTAATAATGTATTCCTGTCATGAAAACAAAGAAGCAAAAATTATTTCAGAATGGATAGGAAAAGAAATTTTTTTACCAGATAAATATATTTGCAAATGCGCAGATAAAGATACAACATTATTTACTTGCTTGGATTTACTGAAAAAAGAATATAAAATATTAGTATATATTGATTCTACAATGTACAACTTGTAAATTTCGTATATTTGAATGGAAGAATTTAATAAATGAAGTAGATAGCTTATACTCGGATAAATTAAGTTTTTTATTTTTCTTTTCGACAAACATACAACCTACATTAAAGCGTTATAAGATGTTTTATCCTGTATTTTTTGATACTGCCAATAATATTAACAAATTAAACAAATTTAATCCAAATGCCAAATATCAATGCTTTTTATTGGATAAAAATAATAAAGTCGTATTTGTGGGTAATCCAACATACAGTTATGCCATATGGCAATTATACAAGAAAACAATAGACAGTACTGTCATACAATAAAATTACGGGGCATGTCCATTAGGGAAAATATATATATCCTCCCGATTTCTACAAAACTGAAATGCATCTGCAATACTCTCAAACCCGCAATGAACAATTTGAACATATTACTGTGTTAAAGCAGAAATTTATAGACAATTGATACCAAAAAAAAAGAAATGATTGGTGATTTTTACCGCTCGGGCGAAGTTTTTTGTACAAAAAAGGGAATTTTGTTGTACCCCAAAGGTAGACTGTGTCGTTTGATAATTTATTTAGAATCGAATAACATTTCTATTTCCTTGTCGGTCAAAATAATAACGGTTCATAGAGGATTCGTTTGGTTATTGATACTGCCTGCAAAAATAGGTAAGATGTCTACTTCGCATTGAAATGTATGGCGAACATTCAAATTAATTATGAATAGTATCTGAGTAGTTACCACATTCCTTAATGTCTCGTTTGTTTCTTTACGTTGCCTTACTGATACAGCGACGGTTAAAGTTGCAAAAAATGTACTGGAAAGGCAAAGCGTTGACGGATTACTGTTTTTTTGAATAGAAAAACCCGGCATTTTGGAATGCACCCAAGAGTACGGCAAAATTTCCCTGTTTGTAAAAAAATTCTTACATTTGCGCCCAAAAGATTTAGTATGCCAGACATATCGGAAAAAGGAATCAAGATGCCGGCTTCTCCAATCAGAAAGCTTGTGCCATACGCAGATGCAGCGAAAGACAGAGGGATAAAAGTCTATCATCTCAACATCGGACAGCCGGATATTGCGTCTCCGCAAACGGCTCTTAACGCCATTCGTAATTTCGAAAACAGGGTAATTGAATATGGTCATTCGGCTGGAAATTTGTCGTATCGCAAAAAATTAGCGAAATATTACAATGAATTGAAGATTGATATTTCGTACGAGGACATTTTGATTACTGCCGGCGGAAGCGAAGCCTTGCTTATCGCTTTGAACGTCTGTTTGAATCCGGGCGACGAAGTTATTGTGCCTGAACCGTTTTATACAAACTACAATTCGTTTGCTCTACAGGCGGGAGTGAAAATCAAGCCAATCACAACAAAGATAGAATCGGGATTTGCGATGCCGTTGATGAAAGAGTTCGAAAACATGATAACACCTTCGACCAAAGCGATTTTACTGTGCAATCCGAATAATCCGACAGGATACTTGTATTCACGGAAAGAGTTGGAACAGTTGGGCGAAATTGTCGCAAAACACGATTTGTTTCTGATTTCGGACGAAGTGTATCGCGAATTTTGTTACGACGATTTCGAATATTTTTCGTGTATGGAGTTGAAAGGGATAGAAGACAATGTGATACTTATCGATTCCACTTCGAAACGATACAGCATGTGCGGGATTCGCGTTGGCGCCATAGTAACACGAAATAAGAAAGTTACGGAATCGATACTGCATTTTTGTCAGTCGCGTCTGTGCGCTCCGATTATCGGACAGATAGCCGCCGAAGCCGCTCTCGACACACCGGATACGTATTTCAGCAATATGCACAAAGAATATCTGTCGCGTCGTAACTGTCTGGTCGAAAGGTTAAACAAAATCAGAGACGTATTTTGTCCGATGCCGAAAGGAGCGTTTTACACCATCGTCCGGTTGCCTGTCGATGATGCCGAAAAGTTCGCGATATGGTTACTCGACAACTTTGAATATCAGGGACAAACAGTGATGCTTGCTCCGGCGGCGGGATTTTATCACACACAAGGCAAAGGAATCAACGAAGTGAGAATTGCATACGTATTGCAAAAACCGGACTTGATAAACGCCATAAGATGTTTAAAATACGCTCTTGAAAAATATAACAGGTAAATTGAAATGATTAAAAATAATAACAGAATGAAAAAAAGTTTTTTATTGTTATGCATGTTTGCAATATCTGTGATTCAGGTATTTGGACAAAGAAAAGAAGCGCGTCTTCTTCGTTTTCCGGCAGTTCACGGCGACAGGTTAGTCTTCTCGTATGCCGGTGATTTATACTCGTCTTCATCGAAAGGAGGAGTTGCAAAAAAATTGACCACAGGCGACGGTTACGAAATGTTCGCACGATTTTCGCCCGATGGTAAACAAATCGCCTTTACTGCTCAATATGACGGCAATACGGAAGTTTACAGGATGCCGGTCGATGGCGGAGAACCTGTGCGCCTAACTTACACGGCGACGCTCGGACGCGACGATTTGTCGGACAGGATGGGTCCCAACAATATAGTAATGACCTGGAAAGATGACAAAACCGTTGTTTACCGTTCGCGTATGAAAACCTTCAACGATTTCAAAGGCAGTTTGTTTCTGGCTTCAACAGATGGCGGTATTTCCGAAGAAATTCCATTGCCGACAGGCGGATTCTGTTCATATTCGCCCGATAAGACAAAATTGGCTTACAATCGGGTATTCAGAGAGTTCAGGACATGGAAATACTACAAAGGCGGCATGGCGGACGACATCAGGATATACGATTTCAACACTAAACAGACCGAAAATATCACAAACAATGTGTATCAGGATATTTGCCCGATGTGGACAGGCGATTATATCTATTATATATCAGACCGTGATCGGATTATGAACCTTTTTGCATATAATGTAAAAACGAAAGAGACAAAGAAGGTTACAAACTTTGATAAATATGACATTAAATTTCCCTCGCTCGGCGACAAAGCAATTGTGTTCGAAAACGGCGGATATATCTATTCTTTCGACCTGAATACTCAAAAGTATGAGAAACTTACGATATTTATTGAAGAAGATTTCAGCGGAGGGCGTACGATATTGAAAGACGTGTCGAGCTGGGTGCGCAATATCGACCTTTCGACCGACGGAAAAAGAATCGTACTGTCAGCACGCGGCGATATTTTCACCGTACCGGTAACATCGGGCATAACACGTAATCTGTCAGAGACATCGGGCGTTCACGAAAGAAATTCGCAATGGTCGCCCGACGGAAAATGGATTGCGTATATTTCCGACGAAACCGGTGAAGATGAAAT
>JAIRLY010000390.1 GCA_031259075.1 Dysgonamonadaceae bacterium
AAATAAAGGTAAAATTATTATTACTGACGATAATGAAATTGTTGATGTTCCGGCAATAAAAAATGATATAAATGAAAAAAAATTAATTCTTTTATATGCATGTATAGGTCTGTTTATAGACTTAAAAGCTCAATACAGCTATTGGACAACCCTAATTATAAAAATTAATGATAAAACTTATAGGACGAATAGTATTGCTTCTATTTTCGGAAGAGATCATAACAAAGCATATATAGGGCGATTTCAAAATGTATTTGAAATAGATAACTTTTTAGAAATTATAATTGGTCATTCGGATTATGTTTTTTACGATCGGTATTTAGATCAACCGTTAGAATTTTGTGTTAAAGAAGAATCTGTCGGTTATAATAAACTTTTAGACTACAAATGGGAACTTTACAGGATATTAAAAGATCAAGGAATCCAACCTAATGATTTAGTTGCTATAGATAACATTGTCTATAATGCTAATGAAATTGGGAACTATATATGGGCTATGGTTTTGAGCTATCACGGTATTTTACTAAATCCAAATTGGATAGCAGAAGCTGGAACAAAAAATCGGAATGATGAGCCATGGGAACAAAAAGCAATAGACAGAGGTAAAGAAAAAGCAAACAAGTTAGAAATAAATAGAGAAAACGTATTACAATACAGATTAGAATTTCGTCTTCTATATGAAGAAGTAGATAAAAGTTGGAGAGATATAAATCCTTTCATTGATTTTAAATAAAAACAAACAATAAGAAGAATATGAAAAAGAAAGAGACACGAATTTTAAAATGGTTATTGATTTTAGTATCAATTTTCATTTCCTTTTATCTTATTTACCCATATTTTATTTCTATAGAACAGGCAAATAGATACAATATTAAGAAATTTGATAAAAATAGAACCTTTTTTCAAAATGTGATTAATTGGTGTATTGATAGTAATAAAAATATTGATTTTGTTCAGCAAGAAAAAATTATAAAATTTGAAGAATTACCTATTACAATTCAAAAACAACTCCTTAGTAAAGGAATTTCACATTTTCAAGCAATAATAATTAAGGAACAAAATAGAGATATTAATGTTATAGCTAACTTTTATACGGAAAGGTTTTGGTTTAATAGAGTATTAAATCATGTTGTTATTAAATATGATTCATATTATAAAGGAAATATATGTAATGAAAATAGTAACAATCTTAGAGCATATATGAGTAGTATTTGTTTAGGAAAAGGTTGGTTTTTTGAAATAGATACGGATTGGTTATAATTCTGAGCCTTTATTCGGCGTAGGCTCTATCTGCGTATAGCGGAAGGTATGATTAATTTAAGCTGCTAATACACGAATAAATACAAATAAAATTTAGTGCATTAGTGGCGATCTGCTTGAAAAAGCATTATTTCATAAAATTGTCTACGAAGAAGATGGAAATCTTGTGTTGCAAAATCCTAAATTTAATACATTCTTGATAAAACTGTCGAATCAGAAAAAGTCCAAGTCGTTAAATTACGTAACAATGCTTGGAAAGAAAAAGGAGGAAACCGTCAAGAAAGAATTTGATGAATATGTAAAATGTGATGCACTCAATTATTCCGATTACAATACTGAAACGGAACAGGGACTCATTAAACTTGTAAACGATTATCTTGAAAAATGCAAATAAAAAGAGTCGACGCTCTCCACCAAGTAGAGGTCGAAAATTTATAGATAAATTAAATCATGAAACATTATTATTTTTTATTTTATTATGAAAACAATTTATTTAATCACTGCAATCCTGTTACTTTCCGGTAACAGCGTTTTAGCCGTCGACGACGACTATTACCTCGCCTGCAAAAAGAGCCGCAGCGCCTCTGCGGAAGAACGGAAATCGTCCGTTTTGTTTCTGGTGAAAAGCCTCGACGAAGCCGCTTCCGGTTTGCGCGGACAGTTACTCGGTTACCTGCAGGATTTTGCGCCTGCGGATTTTGATGCGGAAAGTCGCGCCGCGCTTGTCGCTCTCTTGACAAAGCCAAACAGTCCGCATTACGGAAAACTGGTATTGTTAGCCGGTTACCTGAACATCGGACGCGACGAACTCTACCGGCAATACATGACGCCCGAATTACCCGTCAAGCGAAAATGGAATCTCGCTTTGGCTCTGGCGCGAACGGGTGACGAAAAAGCGTTGAACTATTGCTTAGAAAAAGTAAAAAAAGCGCCCTTGGACAATCAAATCGTAGGATACGTGCTTCCCGACCTGCTTTATACCCGTCAAAAAGCGGCGGTCGATTACTGTGTGAAACTGCTTTACAACGATGAAAAACATTGCCGGTCGGCGAATCCCGATTCGCCCGAAGCCATTCCCTGCGCCTACCGCATCATTGAATTGCTATCGCCGCTGATCATCGACTTTCCGGTAAAGGTCAATCCAGACATCGGGTTGGAATCGGACAACTACCCCGAAACGCTGCAATCCGTCAGGGACTGGCTGAAAGCCCATCCCGATTATAAAATACAAAACAGTCACTTTTAAAATTTGCCATTATACCGGTCAAGCGCTTGTTTTCTTTTAATTTTTTATCTTTTATGATAAAATTCATTTTTATTTTACTATGTTTGCAGTAATTTAATTCAATTTGACGAACACTTATTTCTGCGCATTATGAATAAACTATATCTCTTGCTTTTCACCTTAGGGCTAACCGTTTTTTCCCTGAACTGCTACTCCCAAAGCGCATACCCTATCCATGTCCAGCCCATGCTGACCCCGCCCTACTCCCTGACACTCTCCGACTATGCCAAACCCGCCTCGCAACAATTAGTCGTCACCATACAGGTCAGGGACGTAACCGTAACCAACCTCCCCGTCCGGCTGCATCTAAAGATAGAAACCACCACCGGAGCATCCATCGAAACACTGCCCAACATCATCACCACGCCCCTCTACCTCACCGGAGGGGAAATGAGTATCCTCTTTGGAGACGACCTGAAAGATTATTTCAACATCGACAACCTGCACTTTCAGGG
>JAIRLY010000396.1 GCA_031259075.1 Dysgonamonadaceae bacterium
GTCTCCGACAACCATACGATCAAATAAGTTATGCCCACGCATCCAACGTGAGCGTTTACTTACTTATTCTTGATCGTATAGAAATTGTCGAAGTTTCAATAGCAAGAATATAAGCTAACGCTTTCTTTATTAAATATATAAAATTAAAATACTATCTGTTTCTTTCTGAAAATTTGATAAATTTTGTTTAAAAACCGAACAAAATTAGTGAGATTTTTTGGAAAAACAAAAAAAATATGATAATAAATGGTTAGGGGTTGTAATTTCAACTAAGAAATGCAACTCTAAGTAAGAAAAAACCACTCATCAGAGCATGTTCCGATGGGTGATTTAGGAAAAAAGTTCTACTTTTAAGTTGATATGAAAAAAGTAGATTTATCCCACGAGGAAAAGGAAATAATTTCCGCGATGCACAAGCTCGGTAGAAACTTTTGGTGCGGTTATCCTTGCAGTGGCCTTTGGTCACTGCAAGGTATCAATAAATATGGTAATCGTAAACTACCCTCTGTATTGGCAACAAGGAGGCAAATCGCTGTATGTTTTGTTGTTAGCGTTATCCTGCTCCGTATCATGTCCTGCTTTTGCAATGGCTTTGCTGATGGCTTCGATCGAAGTTTTTTCTGCATTATAACTAAGACGTAATTGTTTTGATTCCGAATCCCACGAAGCGGAAACAACACCTTCTATACTTCTCGCTGCTATCTCTATGCGTTCTCTACACATTTCGCAGACGCCTTGCACTTTCAGCGTTACATTAGAACCTTGGTTTTGCACCGTTGTTTTTTGTTGATCGGAAGAATTTTTGTTTGCGTTTGTACATGCGTTATTTGCCGTCAAACAGACAGCAACAGCAAATAAAAGAATTGTTTTTTTCATTTTCTTAATTATTAAAAGTTTGTTATTTGTTATTTATATTCATCATACTTTTTTTGCCTTCCAACTGGGCGCTTGCATCAATTGTGAAAACTCCGCTTGTTACAATTTCGTCGCCGTCGTTAATTCCCGATATTACCACATACGAATCGTTCAGTGAAGGCCCCAGTTCGATTTCCCGAAGTTTAAACACAGGCGCTTCGCTATCGGGTTGTTTTACATAAACGATAGAACGTTTGCCTGTCCATAAGATAGCGGATTTTGGGATTACTATTCCATTGGCGCTTTGTTTCAAGGGCGCTTTGACGGTCGCATCGACATACATTTCCGGTTTCAGCAGCAAATCCCGGTTTGCTGTTTCTACTCTTATCTTTGCAGTACGGGTAGTTTTGTCGAGTACCGGATCAATGAAGGATATTTTCCCCGAAAAAGTTTTCCCCGGCAATGCCTGTAAAGTATATTCTACCGGATTTCCGGTTTTCAGATAAGGTAAATCCGCTTCATAAGCATCCAATATGGCCCAAACAGAGGAAAAATCCGTCAAATCGAACAATACGTTACCGGCGCCGACATAATCGCCTTGTTCTACTTTTTTAGCCGTCACAATACCGCTTGTATTAGCCACTATATCAACGACAGGCGATATATTTCCGGATTGTTCCATAGCGGCAATTTGTTCGTCGGTCAGTTTCCATAGACGAAGTTTTTCTCTTATCGCTTCGAGGAGCGCCGGTTGAGAAGATTTCAACTTGAGAACTTCCCTCAATTCATATTGTGCATTTAGCAAATCCGGCGAATAAACACTTGCAATGATTTGCCCTTTCCGGACGTTTTCTCCTTCAAAATGAATATGCAGTTTTTCAATGCGTCCATTTACATGGGCAACCAGCGAATGAGCAAGTCGCTCGTCCGGTTGTATTGTTCCATATAAATGGATTTCTTTTACAGGATTGCTGCGACTGACTTTTGTCGTTTGAATATTGGCCAACGCCATCGCTTCCTTCGATAACAGGATTGCATCCGAAGCAACAATTTCGTCTATTGCTTCCGCCGTTTTCAGCGGAGTCAAATCCATTGCACAGAGTGGACATTTTCCGGGATGATCTTGTTTGATTTGCGGATGCATGGAACAAGTCCATAGACGAGCGCGTTCAATAACTTCGGGAACGTCCGGAGCAGTACTAAACAACCGGCCGAACAGGAGTCCTCCTAAAAATAAACCGGTGACAAAAATTAACAGACAGGTTATAATCGTTTTCATTATTTTTTATTTTTTATTTTTCCCATTGCGCGGCCAATTTACGTATTGTTGCAACTAACGTATTGTATTCGGCAATCGCTTTCGATTCTTTCAATTGGTATTCCAAAAGTTGACGCTGTATTTGAATAATATCGCTCAAATTATTGTTGCCGGAAATAAATTCCTGCACAGCCAAATCGCAGGTTGTCAGAGCGAGTTCGGTTTGTTTTTTATAAAGAGTAATTTTCCGTTTCGCATCTTCCAATTGATGTTTTAACTGATGCAGTTCGGCTTGCAAGTTATTAAAAGTATCTGTATACTTATCTTTACTTGCTTGTCGAAGGAACTCATTTTCCCGTTGCAGCGCTTTATATTTATTTCTGTATAACGGAATAGAGATCGAAACCATCGGCATCACCATATCTTTGCCATTCATACGGTTCATGTTATTTGTCGCTCCATCGTTCATCGTTTGATGACCGGCTGTTTCACTTTTCCCAATCAGCATGTATTGCAATCCGATCCCGAACATGGGATAACTCATTTTCCGGTCCATTTCGGCTTTCGCTTCATAAGCGAGCCACTCTTCGCTAAGCATTTTCAACATCGGATTTTGGGTTGCAATCGTTTGTATGAGTTCTTTTTCATCTAAAGCGAACGAGATTTGTAAGATTTCATCAGGCACAACAATTTCATTTTTGGCCGGAAGATTCAACAAGGCATTGAAACGCGCTTTTTTAGCAATCATTTCCGAGAATAGACTTTCTATGTTGCTTTCCAACTCTATTATTTCAAGTTGAATACGCAATACTTCCGACATACCGGAAGACGAAACGCTTTTCATGTCGTTCATATCGTTGGAAGTTGGAGATTGACGACCGGCGACCGGTTGTAAAGCGTTTCCCATATTCATTCCGCTCATTCCGCCGTTAGTCGGCTGCCGGTTACCGGTTGCCGGGTTACTGTCGCTTATTACTTGCCGGTTACCGGTTATTCCCGAACCGCTTCTCGACGAAATTCTTTGTAAAGCAAGCGTTTCTAATTGTAACAACAGTTTTCTGCTTTCTTTGCTGTTTATTAATTTCTGTTGCCATTCACATAAACTATACCATTGGGTATAAACTTCCAGAAATAAATTGTCTTTCGCTTCACTAAATTGTTCAAAAGCCATTTTAGCCATGTGTTGCGCTTCCGTTCGGGCTGCTTTTTTTGTTCCGAACCAAGGGAACATCTGCATAAGCTGAAATTGAGCGATCTGCCGACCGCCGACAATATCCATCGGCTCGAGGAAGAAGCCCGTTTCCATCTGCGGATCTTCGTAAGCGCCTGCTTGCGGTATTTTTTGCAACGACGCTTTGTAAGTATGGAAAGCCGCTTTGACGGCAGGATTGTTTTCTGCAGCTGTTTTCAGATAAAACGGAAGCCCTTCTTGACCAAAAGCAATTCCAGTCGCCATTATTACCGCTATTATCGCAATATACTTTCTCATTATTATTTATTTATTATTTTTTACCTTTTTTTCTCTCCACCAACATTGCAATACAGGAACAACAAACATGGTCATGGATTGAATAAGCATTCCTCCAAAAGTAGGAATAGCCATTGGGATCATAATATCAGAGCCTTTACCGGTCGAAGTCAGTACAGGGAGTAAAGCAATCAGTGTGGTCGCCGTAGTCATGGCGGCAGGTCGTACTCTTTTCAAACCTGCATAAATGACGGCTTCTCGTATTTCATCTCTTGTACGCGGATTTTGGGCTAAAAAAGTATCGTGTATATAAGTACCCATCAAAACGCCGTCATTTGTAGAAATTCCAAAGAGGGCGATAAATCCGACCCAAACGGCAATACTCAAATTTACCGGATGCATTTGGAAAAGTGCGCGTATGTTTTCTCCTCCGAAAGAAAAGTTCATAAACCAAGGTTGACCGTAAAGCCACAACAGGATAAAACCGCCTGCAAAAGCTACAAATACACCTGAAAAATGGATCAATGAAGCTGTTACGGTATGAAATTGGAAATAGAGAATCAACAGAATGGCTAATAAACTAAGGGGTATGACAATCAAGAGGCGATTTGCGGCGCGTTGTTGTTGTTCGTAATTTCCGGCAAACTTATACGATACTCCTACCGGCAATTGTATTTCTCCCGAATCAAGTTTCTTTTTCAGTATTTCTTCCGCTTGTCGAACGACTTCCACTTCAGCATATCCTTCCGCTTTATCGAAAATAATATATCCGGTAAGGAATGTGTTTTCACTCTGTATCATCTGAGCGCCCTTGACGTATTCAATGCCGGCAACTTCGCCAAGCGGAATTTGTACTCCTGTCGCCGTAGGAACAATCAGTTGTGATAAAGCTTCCGGATCGTTTCTCAGTTCGCGTGGATAGCGTAAGCGCACAGAGAAACGTTCGCGTCCCTCCACAGTTGTAGTCAAAGACATTCCGCCGATTGCAGCGCTTATTACTTCTTGCAAATCGGCTACCGTGATACCATAACGGGCCATCTGTCGTCTGTTTAACCGGATTTCGATATACGGAGCGCCCACCGCCCGATCGTAAAATACAGTGGACGGCAAAATAGACGGTACTTCTTTTAATATCCGTTCCAATTCTTTTCCGGCTTTTTCGATACTTTCGAGGTCGGTTCCCGATACTTTCAATCCCATGGGCGCGCGCATTCCGGTCGACAACATTACAAGCCGGGCTTCAATCGGTTGCAATTTGGGCGAAGAAGTTAAACAGGGAAGATGCGAAACATTGATGATTTCCTGCCAAATATCGTCCGTTTGTTTGATATGGGAACGCCATTGCCGGAAATAATCGCCTCGACGATCAGGAATAAGACTATCGGCAGGAATTATTCTAAAACCGTCGGCAGGATGATAGATCGAACCATCTCTCAGTAAAAACGCTCCTTTTTTATTTACTTTAAATCGTTGGCGACGACCGTCTTCATCCAAGATATATTCGGATCGGTAATTGATTGTATTTTCAAACATTTGTACCGGCGCCGGATCCAACGCAGAGTTAACACGTCCCCATTTACCGACCGTCATTTCGATTTCAGGAATGGCGGAAACCCGTTGATCCACCGTTTTGATGAGCTGCAAATTTTGTTCTATTCCGGTGTGCGGCATGCTCGTAGGCATCAGAAGGAAAGAACCTTCATTGAGGCTTGGCATAAATTCTTCTCCCATGTTACGCCAAACCATGACGCCTAAAATTAAAGTAATCACAGGAATTAACATGAATTTCCAACGATTGGCCAAGCACCAACGCAAAATACGTTCGTAATAAATAACCAGTATCCAAAGGACTGTTAATATAAATCCGACAGAAATAATTACAAAAATAAAATTCAAGCTAAATCCGGCTTGTGTTCCTACCGGCAACCATTTGGAAGTAAGGAAATAGAGAGCAATAAGAAGAAGGAGGAGAGTTGTTCCACGCTTGATAATCTTCCGGTAACCGGCAACCGGCAACCGATAAATCGCCTCCGGCCTCCGGCCTCCGGAAAAAACAATATAAGCAATAGCCGGCAAAAAAATGAATCCGAAAATGAATGCCGAAATTAAGGCAAATGTTTTCGTATAGGCCAGCGGCCCAAACAATTTCCCTTCTTGCGCCTGCAATACAAATACCGGTAAGAAACTGATAATCGTTGTCAACATCCCGATGGTTAATGCTCCTGCTACTTCTTTAATGCTTCTGAAAATAAGTTCGGCCAAATCTTTCCCTCGTCGGATCGATTTATTTTCGTCTCTGTTCCGGACAATACTTTCTACAAATACAACCCCCACATCGACCATCACCCCAATGGCAATAGCGATGCCCGACAATGCTACAATATTGGCTTCGACGCCTGTATAGCGCATGATTATAAACGTGGAAAGAACAGCCACCGGAAGAATACCGGATATAATAAGCGAAGCCCTCAGGTTGAAGAGGAGAACTATTACAACAATGATACAGATGAGTATTTCGTGAGACAAGGCTGTTTCGAGCGTTCCGATTGTTTCGCGTATCAATCCCGAACGGTCGTAAAAGGGAACGACTGTTACTTTCGAAATTGTTCCATCGGCTAACGTTTTTTGTGGAAGTCCGGCTTCCATTTCGGAAATTTTCTTTTTTACATTGTTGATCACTTGCATCGGATTCGATCCGTAACGAGCGACTACAACTCCACCTACGGCTTCTACACCTTCCTTGTCGAGTCCGCCCCTACGTGTAGCCGGTCCCAGATTAACAAATGCGATATCCTTTATTTTGACGGGCGCTCCTTCTCTAACCGCTACGACAGCTTCTTCCAAATCGGAAACAGTTTTTATATATCCTAATCCACGAACCAAGTATTCGGCTTTATTCATTTCAATTGTTTCCGCCCCGACGTCGAGATTGCTTTTTTGAATGGCATTCATTACGTCCATGACGTCGACCCGATAAGCTCGCATAGCATCCGGATTGATCTCCACCTGATATTCTTTCACAAATCCCCCGATAGATGCTACTTCCGAAACGCCTTCTGCAGATGAAAGAGCGTATTTTACATAGAAATCCTGTACACTTCTTAATTCGTCGGGATTCCAGCCGCCGGTAGCTTCGCCTGTCGACGGGTTTCTTCCTTCAAGAGTGTACCAAAATACTTGTCCGAGTGCCGTAGCATCCGGACCTAAAGCCGGTTGAACGCCTTCGGGCAATGTGCCGGATGGTAAAGAGTTAAGTTTTTCCAATATGCGCGAGCGACTCCAATAAAATTCCACATCATCGTCGAATATGATATAGATAAACGACATACCGAACATTGACGTACTGCGAATGGTTTTCACTCCCGGAATCCCAAGCAGCGCAGTAGTAAGCGGGTAAGTTATCTGATTTTGAATGTCTTTTGGCGAACGGCCCATCCATTCCGTCGCCACAATTTGTTGGTTTTCTCCAATATCCGGAATGGCGTCCACCGGAACCGGATCGTGAGGAAACAAACCTCCGTGCCAATTAAACGGAGATACCCAAATCCCCCAGATAATAACGAGAATAAATAATAAAACAGTAATTAACCTGTTGTATAAAAAGTATTTGATAATCTTATGTAACACGTTATGAACTAAAAATTAAAAATTGAATTATGAATTAAAAAACAGCGTTTGTCCATTCTTAAATTCTTAATTTTCAATTTCTAAATACACAGATTAAAGTAAGCAGATCAACGTTGTATTTGACGAATCCGCCTGGAGGAAAAAGGGTTTGTATAAGTAAAAAAGAGTTGAATTTTATTTCTCTCATCAATGGATTGTCGAACGACAGGAATAATACGGGTTTCAAGAGAAGCGTTTGAATTTCAACCGATATCGCTACGTGTTGCGGCAACTGAAAATGATCGGTCGTCATTTGAACTGTATAGTTTGAACAGCAACTTTTTTTTCCGCAACAGGATGTTTGAGCGTTCATGCCGTTAATTTCAACCGATTGTAAATGATTCCCGCAATAATGAAAGGCAATCGTCGGTTGAGCGGCAACCAACGACATAATCAGAAGTAAAAAGACGGATATTGCTCTTTTCATTTTTATTACAATCCTAAAATAAAATAAATACAGCGATTTATTTTTCTATACATTAAAAAACGAGTAAAAGTAATCTATTTTTTGTTTAAAAACAAAAAATGAATGAATTTTCAGCGCTTCAGCGATTAAAAAAAAATTCAGTTTTCAATTTTGTTTCTCCCTGAATCGTTGTTTTTGGGCTAAATCTTTTTTTGAGGCGTTATGAAAAATAATTCTTCTGCTCTTTACTTTTTCCGACAACATTCTCCAAAACGGAAGACCTGAGAGAATGTCGGTTATAAACGCTGTAAGGGCTAAACTCGTGATGCGTATGTTTGCCGTGATTAAAAACAATCGTTTTTATGAAAAAAATTATGCGTTTTGCTTGCAAATATCATAAGAATAGGGACAAGGCCAAAGGCATAACTTGCAAAGAGCTCCGGCACAATTTTCTCCAAGCCCTGCAAATACTTTACAAAGAAGATCGAAGGTCTTCCGAACACGACCGAGACTTGCACAGCAAGCGGAGCAGAAACGTCTGTAATTGTGTCTTGCGACAGTTTGAATTGCTTCCGATTTGAAACTATTTATAAAAAATAATTATTTTTTATTTTTTATTTTTTATTTCTAAAAAATCTCACTATTTTTGCACGATTTTTAAACAAATTTTATCATTTTTTCATAAAGAAACAGACAGTATTTTAATTTTATATATTTAATAAAGAGAGCGTTAGCTTATATTCTTGTACTTGAAACTTCGACAATTTCGACTATAGCAAGAATAAGTTAGAACGCTCACGTTGGATGCGTGGGTGTAACTTATTTGCTATAGTGGGCAGTCGAAGGCCTCAAGTACAAATAAAGTTAAAAGTCCCACGCTTCATAATTTTAAACCGCTTCTCTTTCGGGACTTAAGAAGCCCAAATCAAAATGAACTAAGAGTTAAGAGTTGATTCGACACTCTATATCACTATCGTTTATTCCGGCGATGGTAAAGACAACTATTTGAATCAAAAAAATCATTTTTCTCATCGTTTAATAAATGCCGGTTGTCTTTACCGGAACCGGAAAAACTAAAAAGAGTTAAGAACTAAGAGTTAAGAACTAAGAGTTAAGAGTTAAGAACTAAAAGTTAAAAACTAAAAACTAAAAGTTGAAAGTCAAAAGTCGAAAGTCAAGAATGGAGGAAGGAAGGCCGGAGGCCTTCAAGATGAATAACCCCCAATGAAGCGAAGCGATTGGGGGATAAACAAACAACAACAACGCTTTCAACCCCGAAGCGGGTTGAACAAATAAAAGAGAACATAATCGGTAATGCGAAATGAACAAGAGAATGGAGAAAAAAGCGAAGCCCTGAAAGGGCGCTAATCAATAGCGATGGGCAACGCCCATCGGAAAAGAACGCCGTTTCATTTCCCAGCAGGCTGAAAGCCTGCCATCCAAATGTTTACGCTCTGTTGAGGCTTGGCGGCCGTGGATACATTT
>JAIRLY010000031.1 GCA_031259075.1 Dysgonamonadaceae bacterium
TGTGTGTGTTTAGCAAAATATTTCATTCTGCCAACTATTTCAGCACTTTTTTTTGTTAATTCACACATAATTATCAGGAAATGAGTTGCAAATATATAACACTTTTTTCGTAAAACAATGGAAAAATAAAAAATTATTAAAAGTTTTGCGAACTTTACTTCCGATTGTATTACGCGACAACTTGACATATATCCCTCTACGTTCGCCGCAGGCGATATATATCAATAGAAAAACGTGTATCACCCTCTCCCGATTCCCGTAGGGGAATAATAGAAAATGACGATGCTATTAAAGTCCTACGGACTATTGGCGAAAGAGCGCGATGTCCCTTTCTATTGATATTATTCTCCTACGGAGAAGCGCAGCTACGGACAACTGTCGCCATAAAGAAGGAGCAATCCAAAAAGAGGAGTGTCAAAGGGAAAAGACCGGATGCAGGGTGGAATTATGAGTATTTATTGAAAATCCTAATAAATTAAGATGCGTTTGCCCTGTATCAAATAAGGGATGATAGTTAATCTGAAAATTTAATGCTAACTTTGTAGCGGTTATCAAATTTTGTTATGAAAAATAAACAAACCATTTGGATTATTATAGCCGTTGTATTGTTGTTGATAATTATGGCGGCGGTTTTTTATATCGTTCAACAGAAAAAACAATTTGAAGAACTGATCCAACAGTCCGAATTGTATAAAGAAGAGTTGGCGGATGAATACAACGAACTTTCCATCCAATACGAAGGCTATAAACTGCAAATCAACAACGATTCGCTGATTGCCAAATTGGAAACGGAACAACTGAAAGTTCAACGTTTACAGGAAGAACTCCGAACCGTTAGAGCAACGGACGCCAAAAGGATCAACGAACTTAAAAAAGAACTGGAAACCTTGCGAACCATCATGCGTAGCTATGTAGTGCAAATCGATTCTTTAGACCGCTTGAATAAACAGCTGGAAAAAGAAAAACAGCAGGTAACCGTGAAATATCGGGAAGCTACACAAACGGTTTCCCAATTGACTCAGGAAAAAGAACATTTGATTGAAACCGTACAAATTGCCTCTAAATTGGATGCAAGCAATATCAATGTAACCGGACTTACAAATAAAAACAAGAAAACAGACAAAATAAAAAAAATGGAACAGTTGGAATTTCAATTTACCATTAATAAAAATATAACGGCAGAACCCTGCGAAAAGACAATATACATTCGTATCCAAAAACCCGATGATGAAGTATTGATTAAAAGTCAAGGAGATGTTTTTACCTACGAAAATAAAAACATCAATTATTCAGCTAAACGTATTATCGAATACACCGGCGAGGAAATACAAATGAGTATCTACTGGAAAATTGAAGAATTTCTTTCCCCGGGTACTTATCGTGTCGATATCTTCACCGACGGAAACCTTATTGGCCGCAAATCTTTTAAATTAGATAAATAATTACGAACTTAATTTTTTATTCATGAAACAAACAATTTTTAATTCGAGGCGAATTTATCGTTTCAAACGGTTTGTTCGTCGCTCTTATGCTGTTTTCAACAGTATGCATAAGACGGTAAGTATAGGTGTGATTTCCGGTTGCATGTTGACATTCGCTCACACAACAAAAACAGCCGCACAAGATCAAACACTTGTTATTCGCGATTCTGTTCCCGGACAGGAGTTGGACGAATTGATTGTCAGCGCGTCTAAAGCGGAATTGACATTGAGCCAAACGGCCAAGCTGACGACTGTTATTACCCGCGACGAAATAGAGCGACAACCCGTACAGAGTATTCAAGATTTGTTGAAAAACATCGTTGGTTTGGATGTTCGCCAACGAGGCCCGAACGGGGTTTCTTCAGACATCTCTGTGCGCGGCGGCACTTTCGACCAAGTAGCTATTCTTCTCAATGGAGCAAATTTCACTAATCCGCAAACCGGACACTACTCTTTCGACTTTCCGGTCAATCTTTCCGACATCGAACGTATTGAAATCATTCAGGGACCGGCTTCTCTACTCTATGGCGCAGGCGCTTTTTCCGGCGGTGTGAATATCGTTACAAAAAAAGATACGGATACAAACGCTCTTCTGAAAACCGAAGGCGGTATGTACGAATTTTGGAGTGTGGAAGCTCGTGGCGCTTTCCAATCGGCTTCTTCTACACACAGCCTTTCCGCAGGGTATAATTCCTCCGGCGGATACATCCACGACAGCGATTACAAAATGCTGAACCTCTTTTGGCAAAGCCGTTTCAAAGCAGAACATTCGAATTTAGACGTTCAATTGGGTTTTAATGACAAAGCTTTCGGTGCGAATACATTTTATTCTCCGTCTTATCCTGACCAGTTCGATGATACCCAATCCTTTTTTGCGTCTATAAAAGGAGAGGCAGGAACAAAACTCAAATTCATTCCGCAAATCTATTGGAACCGGCACTACGACTGTTTCCAATTATACCGCAATGGAACGCCGGATGTTCCGGCTTGGTACACCGGACATAATTACCATTACTCGGACGTTTTCGGTTTTAACTTAAATACGCAATATAAATGGATTGGCGGCGTTACGAATTTTGGAGGGGAACTCCGTAACGAAGGCATTTTCAGTAATAATTTGGGGAGACCGCTTCGAGAACCTGTCGGAAAATATACGAAATCGGACAATCGTACCAATATCAGTTATTTTATTGAACATACTTATCTTTACAAAGGATTTACGTTAGGACTTGGAATCTTGACGAATTACAATACTGCTTACAGCAATGATATCGGCTTTTATCCGAGCATCAATGCCGCCTGTTGGCTAACGAGTAATCTGAAAGTTTTTGCCTCTTGGAACAATGCCACCCGAATGCCGACTTTTACCGATTTGTATTACGTAGATCCTGCTCAGGAAGGATTTCCTGACCTTCTGCCGGAAAAGTCGGAAGCTTTTGATCTTGGATTTAAATATACAAACGCCTTTGTTGTTTTCTCTGCCAACGGTTTTTATGAGAAAGGGAAGAACTTAATTGATTGGATAAAAGAAAATCCGCAGGATAAATTGAAAGCGACTAATCTAACGTCCATCAATAAGGCCGGGTTAGAAGTGAATATTGCTTTATATTTCGAAAAATTGCTCCCGCAATTAGCAACAACCCGTCTGAATTTCGGTTACATGTACCTGAATCAGGACAAGGATGCCGGTAATCTGATTTCCAATTATGTATTGGATTATCTGCGGCATAAATTCATTGCCGGATTGGCGCATCCGATTTATGGAGATTTGAGCGCAGACTGGCAATTCCGTTGGCAAAAACGGGAAGGAACTTACAGTCAATTGACCGGCAAAGATGATGAAGGCAAAAATGTTTTCAAAGAAACGGCTTTTCCGGCCTTCTCGCTCTTGGACCTGAAACTCAACTGGAAACTGAATGATTTTACCGTTTATCTGTCAATCAACAACTTGCTGAATGTAAATTATTACGACCGGGGAAATGTTCCGCAACCAGGATTTTGGTTGATAGGGGGAGGCGTATGGAAAATAAAAAGTGAAAGATAAATATATCCGTTCAACATAAGAAAATGGCTTACATTTAATATTTATTTTCTACTTTGTATTTTGTATTTCAAAAAATCTCACTATTTTTGTGCAGTTTTTAAACAAATTTATCAATTTTTTCAGAAAAAAACAGAAAATATTTTTAACATTACATATTAATTAAGAAAGCGTTAGCTTATATTCTTGTGTTCGAAATCTCGAAAATTTCAATTCTAGCAAGAATAAGTTAGAACGCTCACGTTGATGCGTGGGTGTAACTTATTTGCTAGAATGGGTATTCGAGAACCTCGAACACAAATAAAGTTACAGTCCCACGCTTCGTATTTTTAAACCGCTTCTCTTCGGGACCTGGAAGCGAACTAAGAACTAAGAGTTATGAGTTAAGAACTAAAAGTCGAAAGTCAAAAGTCGAAAGTTAAGGGTTAAGAATGGCCGCCGCCTGTATCACTATCGTTTATTCCGGTCGAAGGTAAAGACAACTTTTTGAATTAAAAAAATCATTTTTCTCATCAGTTTAATAAAAGCCGGTTGTCTTTACCGGAGACGGAAAATAAGAACTAAGAGTTAAGAGTTAAGAACTAAGAACTAAAAGTTAAGAATGGAAAATAGAGAATGGAGAAAAAAGCGAAGCCCTGATAGGGCGATAATCAATAGCGATGGGCGTTGTCGGGTTGTATTGGGAAGAACATATTATCTTCTGTCCCGTCAGGGACAGCATGTTGGTAGAAAACGGGGTTTATTTTCACCGTCGCCCGTCCCGTCAGGGACGGAATGTGGAGAGCATCCACCGAATCATATCTGTCCCTGACTTTAAGAACTAAGAGTTAAGAGTTAAGAATGGAAAATGGAAGGCCGCAGGCCTTCAAGATAAATAACCCCCAATGAAGCGAAGCGATTGGGGGACAAACGAAAAACAACAACACATTCAACCCCGAAGCGGGTTGAACAGATAAAAGAGAACATAATTATAAATTACTAAATTTTTATTAAACATGAAACAAAAAATGATTTTTTTAGCGCTGA
>JAIRLY010000032.1 GCA_031259075.1 Dysgonamonadaceae bacterium
GTTGTTGGGTTGTATTGGGAAGAACATATTGTCTTCTGTCCCGTCAGGGACAGCATGTTGGTAGAAAACGGGGTTTATTTTCACCGTCGCCCGTCCCGTCAGGGACGGAATGTGTAGAGCATCCACCGAATCATATTCTGTCCCTGACGGGACAGGGAAATGCCGGAGAGGCCCATATTTTCTACCGACATTTTGTCCCTACGGGACAGACGGTCTTTAAGAACTAAGAGTTAAGAACTAAGAACTAAGAACTAAAAGTTAGGAATGGAAAATAGAGAATGGAGAAAGGAAAGCCGCAGGCTTTCAATTTGAATAACCCCCAATGAAGCGAAGCGATTGGGGGACAAACGAAAAATAGCGACACATTCAACCCCGAAGCGGGTTGAACAGGTAAAAGAGAATATAACTATAAATTACTAAATTTTTATTAAACATGAAACAAAAAATGATTTTTTTAGCGCTGACGCTCTTTGTTTTGAGCGCAGCAAGTGTGAATGCACAGGTACGGATTGGCGGCGATGCCGACCCAAGTCTGCCGCTACCGCCAACACATGGACATGGACCACGAGCGGTTATCAGTTAAAGCCAGACGGCGTTACTGTTACTCTTTTCTTGTCTGCCGCAGGGCGTCGTCTCTACAGCGGGGCGCTGTACTACGTCGGCGCGTATGGCACCTAAACTGAAAATATAAAGAATGACAAATCATCTATTTCGCATCCTTAAAATAATTTGCGCTGCATCGCAGGCGTGTGGTAAGCAGGTAAAGTTTCTGTGATTTTGATTTTTATTCATTCCCGCTTGGAAAACTCTATTTTTTCATCTAATTTTGCAATCGGTAAAAAAATCCTTTTTGATATTATGGACAAAAAGATTGCTTTAGTGTTGGAAAACGGCAAAATCTTTGAAGGTTATTCATTCGGATATGAAGTTCCTGTAGCGGGAGAGGTCGTTTTCAATACTGCGATGGTCGGTTACCCCGAAAGTCTTACGGATCCTTCCTATTCAGGGCAAATTCTCACGGTTACTTATCCTTTGGTTGGCAATTACGGTGTGCCGGAAGACCGGATTATCAATGGACTGTCGGAATTTTACGAATCCGAGAAAATACAGGTCAGCGGTTTAATTATTTCGGAATATTCTCATGAATACAGCCATTGGAATGCTTGTAAAAGTTTGGGAGACTGGCTGAAAGAACACAAGATACCCGGAATTTACGGAGTAGATACTAGAGCCTTAACCAAACTGATACGGGAAGAGGGTTCGATGAAAGGAAAAATAATTTTTGACTCACCGGACGAAATTGATTTTATTGATCCTTCTTTGGAAAATCTGGTCGCTAAAGTAAGTTGTAACGAAATACTGAGATATGGAAACGGCTCCAAAACAGTCGTATTAGTCGATTGCGGCGTGAAACACAATATTGTCCGTTGCCTGTTGAAAAAAGATGTCCGGATTATTCGTGTTCCATGGGATTATGATTTCAATACATTAGAATACGATGGTCTGTTTATTTCCAATGGGCCGGGCGATCCCGAACATTGCCGAATTACGGTCGATTACATCCGGGAAGCCATGAAAAAAGGAAAACCCATCATGGGGATCTGTATGGGTAATCAATTGTTGGCAAAAGCAGGAGGAGCAACAACCTATAAATTAAAATACGGCCATCGAAGCCACAACCAACCGGTTCAATCGGCACATTCAACGAAATGTTTCATTACTTCGCAAAATCATGGTTATGCGGTAAATACGGCTACTTTGGGAGAGGACTGGGATGTTTTGTTTACCAATATGAACGATGGTTCAAATGAAGGAATATGCCACAGGAAACAACCCTGGTTTTCTGCGCAATTTCATCCGGAAGCGGCTTCGGGACCAACCGATACGGAATTTTTGTTTGATATGTTTATGGACAGTATGAATGGACGACCGATAATAAATCCTCCGGCTGTTTCCGTGCATTGTGCTCCGTGTACCGCAACTTCAAAACAGGAAAAAGGCAGGGCTTCCATCCGGAAAATTCTCTTGCTTGGATCAGGCGCTTTGAAAATCGGCGAAGCAGGCGAATTTGACTATTCCGGTTCTCAAGCTTTGAAAGCATTAAAGGAAGAAGGTATTCAGACGATTTTGATCAATCCGAATATTGCTACAGTACAAACATCCGAAGGTGTTGCCGATAAAATTTACTTTTTGCCGGTAACGCCTTTCTTTGTGGAAAAAGTGATTGAAAAAGAAAAGCCGGAGGGTATTTTATTGTCCTTCGGCGGACAAACGGCTCTGAATTGCGGTGTTGAACTTTATCAATCCGGCGTTTTTGAAAAGTATAATGTACAGGTTTTAGGAACGCCTGTTCAATCAATTATAGATACCGAAGACCGCGAATTGTTTGTTAAAAAATTAGATGAAATTAACGTAAAATCCATAAAAAGCGTTGCTGTCGAGTCGATTGCAGATGCTCATAAAGCCGCTGCGGAATTAGGTTATCCGATTATTGTAAGAGCGGCCTATGCTTTGGGAGGAATGGGTAGTGGATTTTGCAATCATTCCGAAGAATTGCAGGTTTTGGCGGAAAAAGCGTTCAACTATTCCGGTCAGTTATTGATTGAAAAATCCTTAAAGGGCTGGAAAGAAATAGAATATGAAGTTGTTCGTGATAAATACGACAATTGTATTACGGTTTGCAATATGGAGAATTTCGACCCGTTGGGAATTCATACGGGAGAAAGTATCGTTGTAGCGCCTTCGCAAACGTTGACCAATCAGGAATATCATAAATTACGGGAATTGTCTATTCGCATCATCCGTCACATCGGAATAGTAGGTGAATGTAACGTACAATATGCTTTCGACACGATTTCGGAGGACTATCGAGTGATCGAAGTGAATGCCCGTTTGAGCCGATCATCGGCTTTAGCTTCTAAGGCAACCGGTTACCCGCTGGCATTTATAGCGGCAAAATTAGCTTTGGGTTACGGATTACAGGATTTGAAAAATTCAGTAACAAAAACTACTCCGGCGTTCTTTGAACCGGCATTGGATTATATCGTCTGTAAAATCCCTCGTTGGGATTTGAGTAAATTTCATGGTGTGTCTCAAGAAATTGGTTCCAGCATGAAAAGCGTCGGTGAAGTAATGTCTATCGGGCGTAGCTTTGAAGAAGTCATTCAAAAAGGATTGCGGATGATTGCTCAAGGAATGCACGGCTTTGTTGCAAATAAAGATCTGGAAGTAAATGATATTGACAGAGCGTTGGCAGAACCCACCGATAAACGGATTTTTATCATTGCGCAAGCTTTGGAAGCCGGTTATTCCATCGAACGAATCCACGAATTGACTAAAATTGATTTGTGGTTTTTACAAAAATTACAGCTTATATACAAAACGTCCAAAGAAATTGAAAAATACAACTCGATTGAGGCGCTTCCCGAAAATTTGTTACGGATAGCCAAACAAAAAGGCTTCTCCGATTTTCAAATCAGTAAGTTAATCTATAAGAATTCCGATACGGCAACCCTTGAAAAAGCTGTTTTGCGGGAACATCGTAAGAAATTGGGCGTCCTTCCGGTTGTTAAGCAAATCGATACGTTGGCCGCCGAATATCCTGCCCAAACCAATTACTTGTATTTAACTTACAATGGTACGGAAATCGACGTCGATTACAAAGGCGACAAGCGATCTGTAATTGTATTGGGTTCGGGAGCTTATCGTATCGGCAGCAGTGTAGAGTTCGATTGGTGTTCGGTAAACGCACTCGAAACGATTCGAAAACGGGGATGGCGAGGTGTAATGATCAATTATAATCCGGAAACCGTTTCGACGGATTACGATATGTGCGATCGTTTGTATTTCGACGAACTGACTTACGAACGGGTTTTGGATATTATCGAATTGGAAAATCCGCACGGAATTGTTTTATCTACCGGTGGACAAATTCCCAATAACTTGGCGCTTTCCTTAGATAAGGCCGGCGTTCCTATTTTGGGAACATCAGCGGCTTGTATCGACAATGCGGAAGATCGTCATAAATTTTCTTCCATGTTGGATCAATTAAAAATCGACCAGCCGAAATGGAAAGAATTGAGTTCATTGGCCGGCATCCATCAATTTGTAGATGAGGTAGGTTTTCCGGTACTGGTTCGTCCTTCTTATGTTCTTTCCGGTGCAGCGATGAATGTTTGTTCCAATTCGACCGAACTGGAAACTTTTTTGAAATTAGCGGCAAATGTTTCCCAAAAACATCCGGTAGTGGTAAGCGAATTTATACAGAATGCGAAAGAGATTGAAATTGATGCGGTTGCTAATCAAGGAGAAATTGTGACTTATGCCATTTCGGAACATATCGAATTTGCAGGAGTCCATTCCGGAGATGCAACCATACAGTTTCCGCCTCAAAAATTATACGTGGAAACCGTTCGGAGAATTAAACGGATTGCACGGGAAATTGCTTCGGCGCTTCGGATTACAGGTCCTTTCAATATTCAGTTTTTGGCAAAAGATAATGATATTAAAGTCATTGAATGTAATTTGCGTGCTTCCCGGAGTTTTCCTTTTGTATCCAAAGTATTAAAATTGAATTTCATTGAGTTGGCCACCCGTGTCATGCTGGGCGAAACAGTGGAAAAGCCGGGTAAAAATGAATTTGATTTGGATTATGTGGGAATCAAAGCTTCCCAATTCTCTTTTTCCCGATTACAAAAGGCCGATCCCGTATTAGGAGTAGATATGGCTTCTACGGGAGAAGTCGGCTGTATTGGCGACGATTATTACGAAGCGGTTTTGAAATCCATGTTATCGGTAGGAATGCGAATTCCACGTAAAAACATATTAATGTCCAGCGGAACTACGCGCTCAAAAGTGGATTTGTTGGAAGCCTGCCGTTTATTACAGGAAAAAGGCTTTACACTATATGCAACCGAAGGAACACATCGTTTTTTAATGAATCATCATATACCCTCTATACTTGTTTCGCAACCCAGTGAGCAGGGAACGCCGAATGCGTTGAATTTGATTCGTGAGAAAAAAATCGATTTAGTTGTAAATATACCTAAAGATCTGACCGAAGGAGAATTATCTAACGGATATAAAATTCGCAGGGGCGCTATTGATTTTAATATTCCTTTGTTTACAAATTCGCGGTTGGCCTCGGCCTTTATATATGCTTTTTGTGAAATAAATATGAAAAATATTCCTGTCAAAAGTTGGGATGAATACAAATAATGACAGTAAAATTTTTGCTACAGATAGTTACCTGTCGATAACACCTATCATTACAATTTGTTTTTTGATTGCTTTTGGATTTATTTTTTTGTTCTTCTGAAAAACCTCATTAACTTTGTCCGAATTTTAAATATAAAATAACAATTTTTCATAAAGAAACAGAAATTATTTTTAACATTATATAATTGAGAAAGCGTTAGCTTATTTCTTGCTTATAGAAATCTCAACAATTTCGATGTTTACAAGAATAAGTTAGTAAACGCTCACGTTGGATGCGTGGGTATAACTTATTTGTAAACATGGGTAGTTGAGAACCTCTATAAGCAAATAAAGTTAAAGTCCCACGCTTCGTATTTTTAAACTGCTTCTCTTCGGGACCTGGAGGCGAACTAAGAGTTAAGAACTAAGAGTTAAGAGTTAAGAACTAAGAGTTAAGAACTAAGAGTTAAGAGTTAACCCAACTTGGCCCAAATTACTCTCAAAATAGGGAAAAACAAGACAAATAAACACACAGTCAAATCAGTATATCTCTTATAATCATGCAATTATAATATATACAGTCGCAAAAAATCAATTGTGTTCCCAGAACTTTTAGCCGGCTCTTTACTGACTCAATTTTTTTTCGTAACTTTGCTTGCGAAAATTCTATATTGAATATCAAACAGTTGAACGTGATGGAAAATCGGTAGTCCCCCATAATCGACAATAGCACAAGTTATAATTCTGATAATCAAGATTTTATTTTTGATTGTTGCCAAGTTGGGTTAAGAATGGAAAATAGAGAATGGAGAATAGAAGGCCGGAGGCCTTCAATATGAATAACCCCCAATGAAGCGAAGCGATTGGGGGACAAACGAAAAACAACGACGCTTTCAACCCCGAAGCGGGTTGAATGACAGAAAGGATTTGAATTGGAAACGATGAGTTTAATCCCTGAGACGGGGTGGGGGAGAGGTATATGTTACTTTCACCTCCAATTGCTTCGCTTCACTAGGGGTTATTCATATTGAAGACCTTGGTCTTCCAAACACGACCGAGACTTGCGCAGCAAGCGGAGCGGAGACGTCTGTAATTGTGTCTCGCGACAATCCGAGTTACTCCCGTTGAAATCATTTATGAAAAATAATTCTTCTTTTATTTTTTATTTCGAAAAATCTCATTACTTTTGCTCGATTTTATTAAAAAAGTGACAAAGTGTTTATTTTTGTGACACAATAAAAAACAGATTTTATAAGGATTTAAAATATTAATTTAGAAAGCGTTAGCTTTTATTCTTGTTTTCAGAAACTTCAACAATTTCAACTATAGCAAGAATAAGTTAGTAAACGCTCACGT
>JAIRLY010000037.1 GCA_031259075.1 Dysgonamonadaceae bacterium
TAGTTCTTAACTCTCAGTTCTTAGTTCGGGACAGGAAATAGCCGTTTACAGCTTACATGTCAATAGAATAGCATGAAAATGAACGGTTTCGTCCGTTAGGTAAAGTCATTTGACATTAAGAATGCTCAAATGCCTTTATCTACGGACAATCTAAAGGGCGCGTATGATTCGCTTTCTATTGATATATATCGCCTACGGCGAACGTAGGGCGTTGACCGGTCGTGGTCGGAAGGCCTTCGGTCTTCCTTTCTCTATTTTCATTCTTAACTTTTAGTTCTTAACTTACATACTGAGAAACGCCCAATCTTGGGTTACTTATAAAAAAGAGGGATATTCCCTCTTTTTTTGGTGCGATTGCCTGGTAACAAGATAACCGCACTGTTGTAATCTGAAAATTTTATGTACATTTGCAACTTCATTTCAATAAATCAGGAAAAAAGCAGCAATGTACAAATCTATTTATAATTATTATCAAGAACGAATTGAGAATTACCGTTCCCTGTTATCCACGACAAAAAAGAAACTCTATTCGATTGGTACAGTACGTCTTTTGGTTTTTCTCGGAACGATTACCGGCGTTTATTTCTTTCATTCTTTTGAAACCGGAATTATCCTCCTTATTCTTTTAACCGGCATCGCTCTTTTTCTTGTATTGGTATTCCAATACAATCAATTTCAAAAGAAAAAACAGTATCAGGAGGTTTCGATTTTGTGCGACGAAAATGAATTGAAGGGACTGGATTATGACTTTTCCGCTTTCGACGGCGCTCCTGAAAAAATAAATTCCGGACATTTTTATAGTTTGGATTTGGATATTTTCGGAAATCATTCTTTATTTCAGTTGATTAATCGAACTTGTACAAATCATGGGAAACAAGTTTTAATTGAATGGTTTGAGAAACCGCTCCGGAAAATTTCTGCTATCGAAAGCCGGCAGAAAGCCACAAAAGAATTAAGCGAAAAGCCGGATTTCATTCATCATTTTCAAATAGTAGGATTGAGTCATCCGGGTAACGATTCCGATTATGAAGAAATCGAAGATTATGTCAAAAACCAGGGCGTCAAGATTTCACGAAAGTGCTGGAAAGTCTTCTTCCTGCTGATTCCTTTGGTTTGGGTTGTTTTGATTTTGTTGATTGCATTTGCGTTTGTCTCTCCAAAATGGCTGGTTTGGACTTATATTATTACCCTGCTTATTAGTGAAAGTCAAGCGAAAAAAGTAGCTGTTTTGCAAAGAAAGATCGGTAAAAAAGCGGATATACTTCAATCGTATTCGGAACTGATAGAAGCGGTGGAAAATGAAAAATTTCAATCTGAAAGGTTACAGGAATTACAATCCGTTTTTTTGCAGAATACATCGAAAGCCTCCGATCGTTTGAAGAAATTGACTCAATTAGTCAGCGAACTGGAGCAACGGGCCAATCAGGTAATCCATCTTCTATTGAATCCTTTATTGCTGTGGGACATCAAGAAATCCATTCAATTGCAAGAATGGAAAGAAAAACAAGGCGTAAATCTTTTGCAATGGATCGAAGTTTTAGGCGAATTTGATGCTTATTGTTCATTGGGTATTTTCACTTTCAATCATCCGGATTATACATTTCCGGTGTTTATCGACACCTATTTTAAATTGGAAGGCAAGGCTTTAGGTCATCCGCTGATGAATAGAGATCGCTGTGTGAAGAACAATATTACGATTGAAAAACATCCTTTCTTTTTGATTATTACCGGAGCGAACATGGCCGGTAAAAGTACGTATTTGAGGACTATCGGCGTTAATTTTGTTCTATCCTGTATAGGTGCTCCCGTTTGTGCGGAATCATTGGTTCTTTCTCCGGCAAAACTTATCACCGGCTTATGTACTTCGGATTCTTTAAACAACGATGAATCCTATTTCTTTGCAGAACTCAAACGGATGAAACTGATCATTGATGAACTTCACTCCGGAGAGAAATTATTCATTATTTTAGATGAAATTCTAAAAGGAACAAATTCGGTAGATAAACAAAAAGGATCTTTGGCTCTGGTTCAGCAATTTATTGCTCTTCAAACATGCGGAATTATTGCTACCCACGATTTATTATTAGGAAATCTTGAAAAAGAATTTCCCGAAAATATAAAAAATTACCGTTTTGAGGCGGATATAAAAAACAATGAGCTAACCTTTTCCTATTTATTAAGAGAAGGAATAGCTCAAAATATGAATGCCGGCTTCTTGATGAAAAAAATGGGAATTACCCTGTAATCAACATTCCGTATGATCTAATTTTTATCCGGCGGTTTTATACCGGTTGTTTCCGACGCGCTCTTTTAAGCGTTTGGTTTCGATAGAACAAATATGCCGAATAAGCCAAAAGCATGGTCAGCATCGGATACAATCCGCCCGCGATGGGCAAATCCCAGTCCGGTTCGCCCGGAGGCTCATCTTGAGTTTCTATGGTTTCATCGGCAGTGAAATTGTTTTGCAACCAATTTTCCTGCCGGGTTGCTATACTCGACTGAAACTTTTTGTTTGCCTTATCTTCTTGACTGTAGCCGGTTGCAAACACATTAATAAGCAGTACGGCAACTATTATTATTTTCATTTATAGTCGAATTTAATTATTTTACAATCACTTTTTTTGTTTCACCGTTCGCTTTTACAAAATAAACGCCTGCCGGCAATGCACGATTAAACACCCTGATTCCCACGGCGTTGTAAATCTCAAGGTTCCGGGATTTCAAAATTTCATTTGCCTGTTTAATTACGATTTCGCCGTTTACAGCCCAAGCCATCCATTTTCCCGTTTGTACGTTTGACAAAGCGGTAACTATTGCCGGAGCGCGGAAAGCGACGGCAAACCTTTCGGTGTTGTCCGTTGCATCCGAAGTAAATTCGTAAGCGCCTGCGACGAGGTCAATTTCTTTTCCCAGCGTTTTATCAATCAAGGTAACATTTTCGAGGTTTTGCTGCGTGATGATTGCAAGACTGAATGTTCCGGCAAGGCCGGTTTTGAAGCCAAGAGGCAATTCGCGGTCAGCGGCTGCGCCGGTAAGCGTGTTGATAGCCGCTTTTTCATCTCCGGCAAGCGTGTAGATTTCCGGAACGGCAGCGTTGTTGTTGCTCATTTTTTCCGAGTCGTAGCTGTCGAAACCGTTCTCTGCGAGGTCGTCAAAAAGAATTACCGCATAGTCGTAGTTTGTACCGTTGCTTACCTGCAAACGCAAGAGCGGACGTGTTTCTGCCCGAAGCGTGCGGAGATTGGCGTCTCCTTCTTCTTTGTGCAAACGTGAGTCGTTGGTGAATTCGAGCGTCAAATCCGTTCCATTCGCTTTTTCTTCCGCCACTCTTACCCAAAATCCCTGCAAAGGAGCAATGTGCGCTGTAGTATTACCGTCTGCACTTTCGTTTGAAGCGCTATTGTAGGTTTTGAAAATCATTTCCTCATTTTCAAATGTGCGTGTCCATATTGTAGTTTCCACATTGGTTTTTGAGACTTTGTTCCAGTCCAAATACGACGGATAAGGATTTCCGACGAGGTTGAAACCGCTTTTGTCGCTTTCGGAGCTTGTGCGTGTAAGAGGGATACTTACAGTTCCATCGTTCAATGAGCCGGTAAAGACATAAGTCGAATCGTTTGAGCCGAACAGTACAGCGTAACCTTTGCCCGGAATAAGAACGGTTGATTCTGCAAATGGACTGCTGTAAGTCTCCGTTGTTTCGTTGTAATCACCAATTTTGTTGTTTTCGCCGAAGAGCGCGGAAGTTGCATCGCTTAATGGACTTGACAGGTAATACCATGTGCGGTTGATGCTCGTGGTGTAAAGATATTGCACTACATTAGCGATGCCAATCGTTGCCGTACCGTTGTTTATAAAGGTTGCCATATCGTTGTTTTCTTCCGTTTCCGAATAGGTTGTCATACCGCCGGCGACATAGTTGGCGGTATTGCTTTTGAGGGTGAGCGTATCGGTAATCAGGGTGGCGCCTTGGGCTACTGTTAACTGTGCTCCCTGCTCAATAGTAACGCTTGGATATTTAACGCTTTCTGAAATGGTTGTGTTTTCCGTAATTATGAGAGGGGGAGTTACCGATAACTTGAGCGCACACATATTTGCTTGTGCTCCTTCCAGTTTAATATATACCGGACGTATTCCTTCTGTGGGCAAATTGGCTAAAATCGTTGTTCTTAATTCGCTTTTAGTAGTCCAACCGGTATTTACCGGCGTCATGGATGCTATTTTATTTTCGGCAACGGTATAGTCGTCAAAATAGATATCAATAGTACCTGTAGTCGTTTGGGTAGCATATTCTACAATTACGGTATCCAAACCTTGAGAGAAATCGTAATAACCAATCGAAAATACCGAACCGCTGTTTGTGCCGCCGTAAAAATGACCTAAATTGTCAGGGAGTTCTTGTTTGGATCCGCTGCCTGCTACTAAGCCAATCCACTTTTCGGCGCTTGTTGCTACGTTTTTATAGACAGGATATGTTGTCCAAAGCACTTCGTTGTGTATCGCGCGAATGGTTTCTTCCGGTACATTATATTTGTATTTCAATATTTCTTTAGCAGACAGGATAAGTTCGCTGTTTTCGTCGATACCTTTGGTAATCGCAGTATTTACGGCTGTCAGTAAGGGAAATAAAGCGTCGGCAATGTTTTCGGGGAGAATGGAAAAGATGAAATCAGTGTCGAGAAATGTATTGCGGCCGCTTTGGCGGGTTTCGATGTTGCTTCCATTTCCATAGATAAACCCTTTACCTGCAAACTGTGCGGCGTATTTTCCTGTCGAAATATCGTAATGGAACACTACGCTGTCATTTTCACCCGGCGTTGTTGTTGCATTACCATTAGAAGACCAATACCGGATTGTCCCTGCTTCGATTTCCGCCAAATCTTTGTATTGTACGGCCACCGCGCCATTTTCCACCGATTGAATAAAAGTATAAACTTCGTTGTCCTTGTTATTGTAGTTGTAAGCTGTTCCTCCTCTTAAATATGAGTCCTTGTTGTTACCGATGCGATAAAAAACATTGGCGATGTCGTTGGCATTGCGCAAATAATAATCGCCGGCGGTAATTACCGGACTTGCAAATAAGTTGTAAAGTGCACCGGAAAGCCGTAAATTCGACACCCAAACAGTATGGTAAGTAGTAAGATTAGCGCTTGTTGTTGCATCTGTCAATTTGTCTTGCAATGTAGTATAAATACTTTGCTCTTGATAGCGGCCGCCTTCGCCGAATACGGTAATACCGGCATTTTGTTGTGCGGTAATTTCCGAAACAACGGCTTGTGCGCCGGTTAGATTAGCCGATAGAACACTTTCAATTTCTTCAGAAGCAGGAGCGGCAGGTTCTTCGATTTTGAAAAGACAGTTGCCGACGGTAATACCGGAATCCTTGTTGTTCGAAAAATCAAAAGACGCATCAGCCGAACCTCTCTCTCCATTGACATTGATTATGGCAAAGTTGTTGTCGTCGTCATATAAAAAACGAACTGCGTGCCAACCGGGCGAGTTTTCAACCAGTACTTTGCCTCTATCGTTAATGTGCTCCACTTGAGAAGCAATATCCAGTCCGTCCGTATCAATTTTCGTCGATACTATATAATAATAGTCGTTTTCGCCGATTTGCAACAAACGCCATGTCTGTGCAAAAAGGTCGGAAGAAGCCGTAAACGAAACATTGACGTTTGTTCCGTTGTAGGTAAGAACGTTTTCGTCGCTGATACGTTTAATCACATATTCTTTGCCGGGGTCCGGCGTAAAACTTGTTTCTGCTTTCACTTGCGCCGTAAATCCAAAAAGAACGGCGATTAAAATCATTGTTGTCAATTTAAATGCTCTCATGATTATTATTTTTATATAATTAAATTTTAATGATTGGTAAAGAAAATACATTCCAATCGGAAAGAATACCAAAATATTATTTTTTTATACCAAAATATTTCAAACCCTGTTAATTTCTTTGTAAACGTTCAAGATGAATAACGTCCAATGAAGCGAAGCGACTGGAAGGAGAGGAGGTAGGGATAAAAGAAGAGGCTGAATCCTTCGAAACAGCCCCTGTTTAATGATTGCTACTTTTTGACTATTTTTTGTATTGTCGTCCGGTTGTCGCTGATGAGTTGCAACAAGTAAATACCCTGTGCAAAACGGCTCATATCAACACTAAGTCGGCTTGCATTTGTTTGGGCTTCATGGACGATTTGTCCTGCCGGATTCAAAATGCGAATCCTTTTTATTTCGCTTTCCGAACGAACATGCAGCATTGCCGTCACCGGATTCGGATAAACGGATATGGAAGGCATTGTATGCAATGCCTCAATGCCGGTCATTTGATCGTAATCGCGGATGTATTTTTCCATTACCGCCATCGTCGATTTTTCGGTTTTATAGTCCTTGTCCGGCGAAATGGTGATGTGGTAAGTTTCATAAAACGCTCCGCCACACCAGTAGGTTGCCGTGACTTGTTTCTGTTTCAGGTAACTGAATACACTGTCAATCAGAACCATATAGCGCGGGTCGGAATTGGCGGCGCCATTGTACGGAACGCCGAACTCGCCAATCATTCCGGTTTTGCCGTTGGCGGCACACCAATTGATGAACGGGTCGAGGCGTTGCTTGTAAACATTAAAGTTGCTGCCCACTTCCGCATCGTAACCGGCGTCGTACACGCCCGAAGCATCGTTGTCGAAATAACAGTGCGCCTGATAAATCAGCCTGTTGGCAGGGTCGGTCAGGTTTTTCAGTTCGTCGCTCACACTTGGCCAGTTCACCGCAGAAGCGTAACTTTTACCCTCCAGCACCACATAAGCCTCCATGTCCTTTTCGCGAATAGCATTGATAACTGTTTGGTAATTTTCGCATAAAGTGTTAATATCCACTCCTTTCGGTTCGTTCATCAGATCATAGCCCCAAATGTTGGAGCAGTCGGCGAAAGCGTCAACAAGCCGTGTCCACGCATTGGCAAAATGTTCCTTCGTAATGCCGGTATAATCAAGCGCTTTCCATGCACCCCAACTGTTTGTTGCAGCGCGCCATGTACGGCAACCGGCGACGCCCACTTCAAACAGCGTGTCGTTACGTGTATATTCGAGATAATCGTGCATATCCAACATTACCCACATTCCGAGCCGTTCCGCTTCTTTCACAACGGCGTGCATGGCATTGACATCGGCAGCCACAAGCGCGCCGTCCGGTTCACTCTGAATACGTTTCCAACGGAACGGTAGACGAATGAGTTTCATTCCCTTTGCATTGAAATAATACAAATCTTCATTTTTCGGATAACGGTAATTGGTTCCCAGAATACCCGGATTCGTTCCTCCTGAAGCCGAAGCGAGATTCACGCCCAGCATTTTGGTTTCGCGCGGAGGCAACGTGCCGCTTTCGCTGTTCTGAATGGGGTCTTCAGGAACAATCGGCGTATCGGAACAATCGGCGGCGACTATCGTTCCGGCAATTGGCGTTCCATTGTAGGCGAAAATATTGTCGATATACACGTTCATTGAACTGTAACCGCCCACGCGCGGACGAAGTACATACACATTCGCCAAATCAACTTTATCTTTGAAATAACACAGTGGAATACTGATAGATACCCATTGACCCGGAATCATCTCAACGGCAGCGACATGAGCCGGATTATCGACTTTCGCTCCGGCATTGTCGTGCAAGAAAAAAGTCATCGAACAGGGTTTGTCCTCCACCAGGCTGCTTGCCAAATACGCGCTGATGTGCAGGTATTTCATGTCGCTCAAATCCATTGTCGTGCTGGTTTTATGCACTTTGAACGGATAATCGTTCCAGCCCGTGAGCTTGATGGTCGTATTGCCCGGTACAATTTCCACAAACTCGCGATCCTGATTGGCATTTTGTCCGTAATTCATTTTTGCAACCGTATAGTCGTCTTCGAGCGTATAACTTCCGGAAACATCCCAAATGCCGTTATTCTCCTGATAACCGGTTTCTTCCAACTGTTCGCAGAAGATAGATGCTACTTCATTGTCAGCGCCGGGCGTTACTGCCGGCACGGTAGCCGGAGCAGGGAGTTCTTCCGGTTTTGGCGGTCCGGGAGGCTGTACACCTTGTCCGCTGCCCGACTTGTAGGCGTAAATATTATCTACATACAGCGTGGTCCCCGGAGAACCTTTTCCCCCGCGCCGCAAGCGGATAATATTGATATTTGAAACATCGAACCCTGCGTTGAAAGCTATGAAACGTGTCAGCGACAAGTCGAAGCTAATCCAGCGTCCGTGCAGGTTGGCCTCTGTGATATTCAGCCAGATATTGGCGGCTACATGGTTGCTGCCGCTCCAGTTGAAAATCAGCCCGAAATCAAATTCGCCGATTCCCTGATCGTCGCCGGGCGAATAAATGTCGATATGAATAGAATCCATTCCTGCCAGATTGCACGTTCCAAGCGAAATCTGCGCCTGATTGTCGTTGTAAAGC
>JAIRLY010000053.1 GCA_031259075.1 Dysgonamonadaceae bacterium
ATGCGACAATCCGGAATAAACCCTTTTTTATTCCCCACACTTGTATATCTGAAGATTTTGATGTAAGTTTGCGAAAGCTTTAGAAGTTGTCCAAGATGATTGATCATAATATATTTCAAAATAAAAAAGCAGTATATTACACTTTAGGCTGCAAACTTAATTTTGCCGAAACTTCTACGCTTGGAAAATACCTCTCGGAACAGGGAATTCAAAAGGCGTCGGCAGGAGAAAAAGCAGATTTTTGTATCATTAATACCTGTTCGGTTACCGAATTAGCGGATAAAAAATGTCGTCAAGCGATCCGGCGCATCAAAAAACAGCATCCCGGGTCGTTTATGATTGTAACCGGATGTTATGCGCAATTGAAACCGGAGGAAGTAAGCGCAATTGAAGAAGTGGATTTGGTTTTAGGTTCCAATCAAAAAATGAATGTGATGGAATATCTTCTCGGAAATGAAAAAACGGCTGTTACTCCTGTCAAAGAAATAAAAACATTTGTTCCTTCTTGCTCGAAAGACGACCGGACCCGTCATTTTTTGAAAGTCCAAGACGGTTGCGATTATTATTGCTCTTATTGTACAATCCCTTATGCCAGAGGAAGAAGCAGGAATGGCAAAATCGAAGATTTGGTAAAATTAGCGGAAACGGCAGGACGGGAAGGCGGAAAAGAAATTGTTTTGACCGGCGTAAACATCGGAGATTTCGGTAAAACGACCGGCGAAACATTATTCGATTTATTAAAAGCATTGGATGAAATCGAAACCATCGAGCGTTTTAGAATATCTTCTATCGAACCCAATTTATTGACCGACGAAATTGTGGAATTTGTATCTCATTCCAAACGATTTGCACCTCATTTTCATATTCCGTTGCAATCCGGTTCGGATGATGTTTTGAAATTGATGCGCCGGAAATACAATACTTCATTTTTCAAAGCTAAAATAGAGAAAATCAAATTATTAATGCCCGACGCTTTTATAGGAATAGATGTAATCGTTGGTGTAAGAGGAGAATCCGCTGAATGTTTCGAGGAAACCCTGCATTTTTTGGAAATCTTGCCCTTTACACAATTACATGTTTTTACCTATTCCGAACGTCAAGGAACGATGGCGTTGAAAATAAATCACGTTGTTTCACCTAAAGAAAAACAGGAACGCAGTAGACAACTGTTGGAATTGTCCGGTAAAAAAATGAAAGCGTTTTATCTTTCACAAATAAATTATCCACATAAAGTCTTATTTGAACAAACTCAACGAGGCGCAAAGATGTACGGTTTTACAGAAAATTATATTAAAGTAGAGGCAGATTATAATTCGGATTTGATAAATAAATTAGCGGAAGTGGTTTTAGGTGATTTTAATGAAGAAAAAACAGCATTAACACTGCGAGCGATCAGGGTTTAAAATGAAAAAACAAATATCAATTGAAAATGGAAAACTACATCCGATTGTAAAATGGGCAGGAGGGAAAGAGAAAGAACTGAAATACATCGTTCCGAATTTACCTGCAAAAATCAGAAATTACTATGAACCCTTTGTAGGTGGAGGTGCCGTATATACGGTGCTAAAAGCCGAAAGATATTTTATCAACGACCGGTCAAGCGAATTAATTGCCCTTTATCAAAATATATCCGGTAAGAACAGAAATTTTTTTTTTGATGCCACAGATGAAATTATTCATAATTGGAATTTACTTGCAATAATAATTGAAAACAATTCGGATTTATGGATTAATATGTATAAAAAATATGATCGAAACATGATCGACGAAATGGAATTGAGAAAAATACTTCTTGAATTTATTTCTACTTCTTCGAAACAACTAAAGAAAATGTTTTCATGGAATAGCGATAACTTTATCAAAGAAGTCAAAACCCATCTTATTCGGAAAATAAAACGAATGACAGAATTGGAAAAAATCAAACATCCATTATCAAATAAAGACATTCTGGATAATATTGAAACGGCCTTGAAAAGCGCATTTTATATTCATTTTCGCCACATCTACAATAATACCGAAAAATATGAAATAGAAAGCGTTTATAAATCGGCGTTATTTCTATTTATACGAAACTATGCTTATAGCGGGATGTTCAGATATAACTCAAAAGGCAACTTCAATGTCCCTTATGGCGGTCTAACTTATAACAAGGGCGGCCTTTCGAAAAAAACGGATTATTTGCGCAGTAAAGAATTAAAAAATTTATTAGACAATACCATCATTCACAATTTGGATTTTGAAGATTTTCTTAAAATGTATAATCCGGAAAAGAATGATTTTATCTTTTTAGATCCGCCTTATGACAGTGAATTTAGTACTTATGCCCAAAATGAATTTACAAAAAGCGACCAGGTGAGATTAGCCGATTATCTGATAAAAAAATGTAAAGCAAAATGGATGATGGTTATTAAAAATACAAATTTTATTTCCGACCTTTACGACAATAAAGGGTTAAATATCCGTTTTTTTAATAAAACATACCGGGTAAGTTTTATGAATAGAAACAATAAAAAAGTCGAACATCTGTTGATTACAAATTACGAATAATAAAATTTAAGAACATACTTATCACGAATGAAACAAACAGCTATTGTAATTCTTAATTGGAATGGGAAAAAATTACTGGAACAATTTTTGCCTGCATTAATAATGCATACTCCAAGAGAAGACGCCGATATTATTGTAGCAGATAATGGCTCAACAGATGATTCATTGACATTTTTGAAAACGCATTATCCGAATATCAATGTTCGAGAATTTGAAAAAAATTATGGATTTGCAGCAGGCTATAACCGCGCTTTAGCCGATTTGCAATACGAATATGTAGTTTTATTAAATTCGGATGTGGAAGTAAAAAAAGATTGGTTTCGATTGGCCATTGATTATTTGGAAACGAATAAAAATATTACGGCCTTACAGCCCAAAATTTTATCTTACAAAGATTATTCCTTATTTGAATATGCCGGAGCATGCGGCGGATTTTTGGATAAACACGGATTTCCTTTTTGTCGAGGACGAATTTTAAACACAATAGAAGTAGATGAGGGTCAGTACGATACACTGCAACAAATATTTTGGGCAAGCGGAGCTTGTTTATTCATCCGGTTGAAAGATTTCAAAGAAGCCGGAGGGTTCGACCCTTTGTTTTTTGCCCATCAGGAAGAAATAGATTTGTGTTGGCGATTAAACGCACGCGGAAAAAAGATTGTATGTTTGCCGCAATCCTGTGTTTATCATGTAGGAGGAGCTACCTTAGGAAAAGGAGATCCCCAAAAAACATATTTAAATTTTAGAAATAATCTTTTGATGCTTTATAAAAATCTTCCGAACCCTTATTATAAAAAAGTTATGTTTGCAAGATTCTTTTGGGATTACTTATCTGCTTTGCATTTTTTGCTTAAAGGACAATTTTTAAATGCGATGGCGATCCATAAAGCAAGAAAAGACTTCTTCCTGTCGAAAACAAAATATAAAGCAGAGAGAGCGCAAAACTTGAAAATGAGTTTAAGAGAATTACCGGATACAATTTATGCCAAGAGTATTATTGGGCAATATTATTTTAAAAACAAGAAAAAATATAAAGATCTAAAATAAAGGAATGAAACAAAAGAGAAGCGAATCTTCATTCACAGAAAAATCCATTGACATCGAAGGAGCCAGAGTACATAATTTGAAAAATATCGACGTTTCTATTCCCAGAAATAAGTTTACTGTAGTTACAGGATTAAGTGGAAGTGGGAAATCTTCTTTAGCTTTTGATACGATTTTTGCAGAAGGACAACGAAGATACATCGAAACATTTTCGGCTTACGCTCGTTCCTTTTTAGGAAACAGGGAGCGTCCCGATGTAGATAAAATAACGGGATTAAGTCCGGTGATTTCCATCGAACAAAAAACGACAAACCGCAGTCCTCGTTCTACTGTAGGAACAAGCACCGAAATTTACGACTTCTTTCGTTTGCTCTTTGCTCGCGCCGGAGAAGCTTATTCCTATCTTACGGGGGAAAAAATGGTTAAATATACGGAAAATCAAATATTGGATTTGATAATATCGCAATTCGAAGGGAAGAAAATTTATCTTTTGGTTCCTGTCGTCCAAAATAGAAAAGGACATTATAAAGAAACATTCGAAAAATTAAGAAAAAGAGGATATTTGAATATCCGGATTGATGGAAAACTGACGGAAATTACCCCCGGATTAAAACTCGACCGATATAAAATCCACTCGGTAGAAATGATAGTCGATAAATTATTAATTGTAAAAGAGGATAAAAAACGAATACAGCAAAGTTTGACTCTGGCAATGCGGGAAGGGAACGGACTTGTAATGATTTTGGAATTGGAAACAGAAGAAATTCGTTATTTCAGTCGTAAACTAATGTGTCCTTCCACCGGATTATCATATAAAGATCCCGCACCGCATAATTTTTCGTTCAACTCTCCTCACGGAGCTTGTCCAAAATGCAAAGGCATCGGGTCAATAAACCGGATAGATATGAATAAAATTATTCCCAATTCCCAATTAAATATCTATCAAGGAGGAATTGTTCCATTAGGAAAATATAGAAATGTATTGATTTTCTGGCAAGTAGAGGCTATTCTCGAAAAATACGGGACAAATCTGAAAACCCCTTTAAAAGAAGTGCCCGAAGAAGCGATCGACGAAATAATGAACGGAACGGAAGACCGTCTGCAAATCAAAAATGAAGCCTTGGGAAATTCCAATTATTTATTAACTTTCGAAGGCGTTAATAAATACATCGCCATGCAACAAGAAGGAGATGTTTCGGCCGGCGCTCAAAAATGGGCGGATCAATTTATTCAAGTTTCCGTTTGTCCGGAATGTAACGGACAACGCTTGAATAAAGAAGCGCTTCATTATTTTATTAATGGGAAAAACATAGCTGAAATTTCGGCTATGGATATTCTTGAATTAGCAAACTGGTTAAATGGCTTGGAAACCCGTTTGAACAAACAACAAAGACAGATTGCCGCCGAAATATTGAAAGAAATCCGTAATCGTATCCGATTTCTTCTGGACGTCGGTTTGGAATATCTTTCTCTCAATCGATCTTCCACATCTCTGTCGGGAGGAGAAAGCCAACGGATTCGATTAGCGACGCAAATCGGTTCACAATTAGTAAACGTACTGTATATTCTGGATGAACCAAGTATCGGTTTGCACCAAAGGGATAATTCCCGATTGATTTGTTCGTTGAAGCAACTACGCGACGCCGGAAATTCCGTGATTGTAGTGGAACACGACAAAGACATGATGCTTCATGCAGATTATATTGTAGATTTAGGCCCCAAAGCCGGAAGATTAGGCGGAGAAATTGTTTTTACCGGAACTCCAGACGAGTTGTTTCATGCAAATACTTTAACGTCGGACTATCTTACAGGTAAAAAATTCATTCCTGTTCCCAAAAAAAGACGAAAAGGAAACAGTAACGAAGTTGTTTTGAAAGGAGCAACCGGAAATAATCTTAAAAATATTGAAGTTCGTCTGCCTTTAGGTAAATTCATTTGCGTAACCGGTGTGTCGGGGAGCGGTAAATCTTCTTTAATCAATGAAACACTGCAACCGTTAATCAGTCAAAAACTGTATCACTCTCTCCAAGATCCCTTACCTTACACATCTGTAGAAGGATTGGAAAATATAGACAAAATCGTTAATGTAGATCAATCCCCTATCGGGCGGACGCCTCGTTCCAATCCGGCCACTTATACCGGAATATTCTCCGACATTCGCAATCTTTTTGTCGGATTGCCCGAATCGAAAATCAGAGGATACAAAGCAGGACGATTCTCTTTCAATGTGAACGGAGGACGATGTGAAACCTGTATGGGAAACGGTTACAAATCCATAGAAATGAATTTCCTGCCCGATGTTTTCGTCCCTTGTGAAGATTGTTATGGAAAAAGATACAACCGTGAAACGTTAGAAGTTCGCTACAAAGGAAAATCCATTGCAGATGTATTGGACATGACAATCAATCAATCCGTCGAATTTTTTGAAAACGTGCCGCATATATACAATAAAATCAAAGTATTGCAAGAAGTTGGGTTAGGATATATTAAATTAGGACAATCTTCGACTACGCTTTCCGGAGGAGAGAGCCAGCGAGTGAAATTATCTGCAGAACTCTCCAAACGGGACACCGGAAAAACGTTGTATATATTAGACGAGCCGACGACAGGCTTGCATTTCGACGACATAAAGATATTGTTGGATGTAATCAATCGGTTGGTAGACAAAGGAAATACAATGATCATTATTGAGCACAATATGGATGTGATCAAATGCGCCGATTATATTATTGATATGGGGCCTGAAGGTGGAAAAGGTGGCGGAGAAATATTGTTTGCCGGTACGCCCGAACAATTGGCTAAATCGGAGAAAGGTTATACGGCTCGCTTTCTCAAATCGGAAATTTTTAAATAATTTGTAATTTCTTTTTAATCAAATGATTAGTATGAAGTTCCGACTAAAATGCAAAAAGAATTTGATAAGAGAGAGAAAAAAAAGTACTAATCAGTTGGAAATATAAAGAGAATGAAATATATTTGCACAAGCATATCAAGAGAGATATTGTGTAAAAGAAATTAGCCGCATATTGTCGATTGGAAAACTCATCAAAATTTTACAATTATTCCGAGACATGCTCTTACCGGGAATGGCGGGCCGCAGCTTTCGGGCTATGCTTTGCACAGCGGATTACAAACACGGTAAAGCGCTCAAATCTTGTCATACGGAGTTTTTTCATATCCACAAGTGCGGCTATTCTTTCTATATCCTGCAAAAATTCCAATTTGTTTTTTGAGAGTTTATCGGAAATTTTTTCATGGCAATTCTTTCAACGTTTTCAAAATTATATCAAGTATAAAATATAAATTCGATAAATTCCGTTGAGTTGGCTGTTTTTTCAGCTGATAATGTCCGTAACCTGTTCGGGCGAAAGCATATTGTTTTCAATTTACCTCCATTTGTTATTTAATTTCTTTTATTCAGTATCCCTGCTCTATCAAATCGATGAAACCAAGCAAGGCTCCCCAGTGGTAAAATTTATCGCTGTTCGCCTTGTCGTCGCCCTGTCCGGTAACGGCATTGTAGTTTTCAAAAACATAGCCGTTTGCGTTCCACGATTT
>JAIRLY010000060.1 GCA_031259075.1 Dysgonamonadaceae bacterium
AAGCAAAGAAGCTGTTTCGAAAGTGATATATTATTGTCGATACGGGCATATATGTAGTAAGAGATTATTTATCAAAATACTTACAAAGCGACAATAAACTTTTGAAACGGCTTTTTTTATGGATAAAAAACGCCCGAATACAAGGCAAATTCTGTTCGAGATTCTTATTTTCAATTATATAACAAATTCTTTTAGCGATGAAAAAATTATAACTTATAATAGATTAAGGCGCGAAGATACGAAGTGGCAGTCAAGTCCTTTCGTACCTTCGCCCTTTCACGCCACCAGTAAAACCATTACAAATTATTTATATTGATTACGCCTCATTTTTGTTTAAATCAACTGATTGTGAACGAGCGTATTCCACAATCCGGCGCAAATGTTGTGCAATCATTGCAGATGCGGCCTCTTCATCTCGGTTTCGGATATGCTCCAACAGTAGCCGGTGCTCCATAGCTGCGATTGATCGTTTAGGAGAAGATTCTACGTGCCAAAACTTACGATAATTTGTCATTAGATCAGGCGTAATAATCAGCATCATTGATTTCAAAACCTGATTTTTAGACGCTTCCGCAATTTGACGGTGAAAGCAGAGATCTTCTTCAACAGCGGGAATTCCCGTTGCAATTTTTTCTTCGTATAAGTTGACATAGCGTTCTATTTTCACCAAATCTTCGTCGGTTCTTCGCCGACAACTCAGCCGGATAATGTTGGTTTCCAAAATCAACCGCGATTCGGCTAAAGAATACAAATCATAACTTTCCACTTGAAGAGCATCCTGAATCAAACCTTCCAGAGCAGAAGTATCTAACCCTGCAACGAAAGTTCCACTTTGTGGAATCGTTTTTAAGATACCATAATATTCCAGTTTCTTGATAGCAGTCCGGATATGAGTACGGCTCTCTCCTAAATCTTCGGCTAATTTGCGTTCGGCGGGGATTCGGTCGCCCGGATTTAATTGTCCGCTGCTAAGCATCCGTTTCAACTGCTCAATGATTGAATCAATTTTATTTTGCATCTTTCTGGTAAACCAATTTAGTAAAAAATGCTCTAAATTAAACGCCAAAAATATGAATTATATTTTTACTCGACAAATTTTTAATAAAAAAATATTGAAAATTGGTTTGTTATACAAAATATTTTTATACATTTGCAACAGTTTATAATTGGTTAACCAATTATTTTAGTTGTTATTTTTTACAGTATTTCTATGAAAACAAAGATAGAAGAACGATGGGGGACGCATCCGAATGATGTAAAACGATATGATACCACCCAATTGAGAAAAGAATTTTTAGTTGAAAAATTGTTTGCTGCCGACGAAGTGTTGATGGTTTATACCCACAACGATCGGTTAATTATCGGAGGAGCGTTTCCTGTTCAAGAAGATTTGAAATTGGAAACCGTCGATCTGATACGATCCGAATATTTTTGTGAAAGACGCGAATTAGGTATTGTTTGCATCGAAGGAGAAGGCCTTGTTTCCGTTGACGGAACGGATTACCGGATGACTTACAAAGATGCGCTTTACGTGGGACGAGGTTCTAAAAATGTTATTTTCCAAAGCAAAGACAAAACACATCCGGCCAAGTATTACTTTGCATCTTCACCGGCTCATACGGCTTATCCAACCACGCAAATAACGTCCGAAATGCGACGTGTCCGAAATCCGGGTTCGGAAGAAATGAGTAACAAACGGATTATAAATCAATTAATTCTGCATGAAATACTTCCCTGTTGTCAATTGCAAATGGGTTTGACGGAAATTCAACCGGGAAGTGTTTGGAATACGATGCCGCCGCATACACATTCGCGCCGGATGGAGGCTTATTTTTATTTTAAAGTTCCTGAATTACAGGCTGTTTGTCATTTCATGGGTGAACCGCAGGAAACTCGCCACCTCTTTATGAAAAACGAACAAGCGGTGATTTCTCCCTCGTGGTCGATTCACAGCGCCGCCGGAACGAGTAATTATACGTTCATCTGGGCCATGTGTGGAGAAAATCTGGATTACGACGATATGGATACATTTACAGCAGATAAACTAAGATGAAAAATATGAAAAGAGTAGTTACATTTGGGGAGATTATGTTGCGTTTGGCAACTCCCGATTATCAGCGATTTATGCAATCCGGCACGTTGAATGCCACTTTTGGCGGAGGAGAAGCTAATGTGGCGGTTTCGCTCGCTAACTATGGGATACCTGCCGATTTTGTCACTCGTTTACCTAAAAACGATATTGCCGAATGGTGTCTTTCCGATTTGAGGAGATACAATGTGGGAATTAGCAATATTGTTCGAGGAGGCGACCGGGTTGGTATTTATTTTTTGGAAACAGGAGCTGTCGCCCGCGCATCCAAAGTCGTGTACGATCGCGCTAATTCGGCAATAGCGGGAATACAACCGGGAATGGTTAATTGGCGGGAAGTTTTCAAAGGCGCTCAATGGTTTCATTGGACGGGAATTACGCCGGCTTTGTCGCAAGGAGCCGCTTACGCTTGTTTAGAAGCCATCCGGATCGCGAACGAAATGGATATAACCGTTTCTTGTGATTTAAATTATCGGAAAAACCTTTGGAAATACGGTAAAACAGCTTTTGAAATAATGCCGGAATTAGTGGAAGGATGTGATATTATATTAGGCAATGAAGAAGATGCCGAAAAGGTTTTTGGAATTAAACCGGAAGGATTCGATGTCTCACAAACCGGAGGAGACGTGAATGCCGCTGAGTTTGAATCGGTTTGTAAACAACTGCAAGCCCGTTTCCCAAGAGCGAAAAAAGTGATCATTACGCTTCGCGGCTCCATCAATGCCAATCACAATACATGGGGCGGATGTTTATTTTCCGAAAATAAACTGTATCAATCCAATCGCTACGACATCACCCACATTGTCGATAGAGTAGGAGGTGGAGATTCTTTTATGGGAGGCTTGATTTACGGATTAATCTCTTATCCGGCCGACGACCAAAAAGCGTTGGATTTTGCGGTAGCGGCCTCCGCTTTAAAACATACAATCTATGGTGACTTTAACTTGGTTACAGTTGCCGAAGTAGAACAATTGATGAAAGGCGATGGATCCGGTCGTGTTTCCAGGTGAATCGAGTACACGGTACGCCGTGTTGATAAATGAAGTTTTTTTTAATAATTAGTACGTTCAATAAATAATAATACAGTCGTGCACCTTTTGTTGTGCACCTTTAAAAATAATTATGGATAGTAAATTTTCTTTAGAAGGAAAAATCGCCTTAGTAACAGGCGCTTCCTATGGTATTGGTTTTGCCGTTGCTTCCGGATTTGCGAAAGCCGGTGCGACAATTGTCTTCAACGACATCAAACAGGAATTGGTTGATAAAGGAATCGCCGCTTATAAAGAAAGCGGTATTCATGCAACAGGATATGTATGCGATGTAACGAATGAAACTCAAGTAAATGAAACCGTTGCAAAAATAGAAAAAGAAGTCGGCGTGATTGATATTTTGGTTAACAATGCCGGAATTATCAAACGGATTCCGATGATTGAAATGTCGGCGGCGGATTTCCGGCAAGTAATCGACATTGATTTGAATGGTCCTTTTATTGTATCTAAAGCGGTTATTCCCGGTATGATAAAAAAAGGACATGGGAAAATCATTAATATTTGTTCGATGATGAGCGAATTAGGACGTGAAACAGTTTCGGCTTATGCAGCCGCAAAGGGAGGATTGAAAATGCTAACCCGTAATATTGCTTCCGAATATGGAGAATACAATATTCAATGCAATGGAATAGGGCCCGGTTATATTGCGACTCCCCAAACAGCTCCTTTGCGTGAAAAACAAGCGGACGGTTCCCCGCATCCTTTTGATTCATTTATCATTGCAAAGACGCCGGCAGCACGCTGGGGTACGCCGGACGATTTGACAGGCCCTGCAATCTTTTTAGCTTCCGATGCATCCGATTTTGTCAACGGACACATCTTATATGTAGATGGAGGTATTTTAGCTTATATCGGAAAACAACCTAAATAATTATAAGTGAAAAAATGGCTCGATTTAATAAGTTGCAAGTATTGGCGACTATGGCCGAAACAGGTATGGTGCCTGTCTTTTATCATAGCGACGTTGAAGTAGCAAGAAATGTGCTGAAAGCCTGTTACGAAGGAGGAGTAAGAGCTTTTGAGTTTACCAATCGAGGCGAATTTGCCCACGAAGTATTTGGAGAATTAAATAAATTTGCGGCAAAAGAATGTCCGGATATGATTTTAGGTGTCGGTTCAATAGTAGATGCGCCGACGGCTTCTCTTTATATTCAATTGGGAGCTAATTTTATAGTAGGACCTTTGTTCAATCCGGAAGTAGCTAAAATAGCTAACCGGCGATTGATTCCTTATACACCCGGTTGCGGTTCCGTATCCGAGGTAGGCTTTGCACAGGAAACGGGTTGTGACTTATGTAAGGTTTTTCCGGGTGATGTTTTAGGGCCGAACTTTGTGAAAGGTTTGAAAGCGCCTATGCCATGGTCGTTGCTGATGGTGACCGGCGGCGTCAAACCGGAAGAAGAAAATTTGAAATCTTGGTTTAGTGCGGGAGTAACTTGTGTAGGAATGGGTTCTAATCTTTTTCCGAAAGAAGTTATTACCGCTAAGGAGTGGAATAAAATCACAAAAATGAGTAGAAATACATTAGAAATTATTAACCGGATAATGGAAGAACAAAAGAAATGAAAGAAATGAAAATATTATCTTCGTTTTTTTCATTGTCTTCATATCTTTCATTGTCTTCATTTTTAATATCATGAACACAATAAAAGAAATCGGCGGAAAGATGTCGCAATACCGGTGGGCTATTTGCGCATTGCTTTTTTTCGCTACTACAATCAATTACATGGACCGTCAGGTACTATCGTTAACATGGAAAGACTTCATTGCGACGGAGTTTCATTGGACAAATGATGATTACGGGCGCATCACATCGCTATTTTCCATTTTTTATGCTATCAGTATGCTTTTTGCCGGTCGTTTGGTAGATAAATTAGATACGAAGAAAGGCTTCTTATGGGCAATTGGCGTATGGTCGGTCGGCGCTGTTTTGCATGCTTTTTGCGGTATTGCTACCTCCGGTATTCTGGCTGACGCATGGTTTGTCGGTTTCGACGGAGCGAAAGAAATTATTTCAGGGATAGGGAATGTATCCAAAGTTATCAATGTAAGCGTTGTTTTGTTTATATTTGCCCGTTTGATATTAGCGATAGGAGAAGCCGGAAACTTTCCGGCGGCCATTAAAGCGACGGCAGAATATTTTCCAAAAAAAGACAGAGCTTTTTCTACCAGTATTTTTAATGCCGGCGCAACGGTAGGCGCTTTAGTAGCGCCCGTAACGATCCCTATCATTGCTAAAGCGTGGGGTTGGGAAGCTGCATTTATTGTTATTGGCGCTTTAGGTTTTGTCTGGATGGGATTTTGGAATTCTATGTATAAAAAACCGGAAGTACATCCGAAAGTGAATGAAAAAGAATTGGCTTATATTCAACAAGACAAAAACGATAATGTTGTCGAAGGGCAAACCGTTGAGAAAAAAGTGCCTTTTTTACAATGTTTCAAGTACAAACAAACTTGGGCTTTTGCCGTTGGTAAATTTATGACGGATGGCGTATGGTGGTTTTATCTTTTCTGGACTCCGGCTTATTTAAGCGCCGTTTATGGCTTACAATCCAGTAATCCGAAAGCACAGATAGCTATTTTTGTTTTGTATTTAATTACTTTGCTTTCGGTTATCGGAGGATGGTTGCCAACTTATTTTGTCGATAAAAAAGGAATGAATCCTTATGCCGGACGAATGAAAGCCATGTTGATTTTCGCTTTCTTCCCGCTTTTGGCGTTATTTGCTCAGCCTTTAGGTACGTATTCGTATTGGTTCCCGATTATCATTATCGGTATCGCGGGAGCTGCTCATCAATCGTGGTCGGCCAATATATTTTCAACCATTGGCGATATGTTCCCGAAAAAAGCGGTGGCAACGATTACAGGCATTGGAGGAATGGCAGGAGGCGTAGGATCGTTTCTTATTAATAACGGCGCCGGTAAATTATTTGATTTTGCAGGAGAAACCGATATGAAATTCTTTGGTTTTCAGGGCGAAGAATCAGGATATTTTATCATTTTTTGCGTATGCGCCGTTGCTTATCTGATTGGATGGGCCATTATGAAATCGCTTGTTCCTAAATATAAACCAATTACAGATTTGTAAAAAAGAGAACGATAAACGATAATTGATCATTTTGCGATATTATGCATTGGATATTATCGTTTGTCGTTCATTCATCATCGTTTATCATCATGAAAACTAATATTTTATTAATTGCTGTATTTTTTTTAACAGCTTGTTCTGCAGAAAAGAAAATTAATGTTGAAATAGTCAACAACTCTGCTGTCGATCGGACGGAAGAAGTAATCGAAATTGCTTGGAACTCGTTAACAAAACTTCAGGCCAATTCAGTGGTTGTATTGAATGAAGAGGGACTTGAGATACCTTCTCAAATTCTTTACAACGGGCAAGAATCTCCATATTCTTTGATTTTTCCGGCGACTGTTCCGGCAAATACGAAGAAAGCGTACTGTATAAAAGCAGGGGTTCCGGGAGAATTTCCGGTGAAAACTTATGGGCGGCAGTTTCCGGAGCGGAAAGATGACTTTGCATGGGAAAACGACCGCGTGGTTTACCGTGTGTATGGTCCCGCTTTGGCCGACGAATACCCCAGCAATGGATATGATCTCTGGTTGAAAAAAACCGATGCGCTGATCGTCAACAAATTTTATAAAGATGATTTGGAAAATGGCATATCTTATCATGTCGATCATGGGGAAGGACTGGATTGTTACAAAGTAGGTCATACGTTGGGCGCCGGCGCCATTGCTCCGTTTGCCGACAATAAAATCCGGGTAGAAAATCATTATACTACCGTTAAAGTATTAGATACCGGAATTTTGCGTACTACTTTCGAATTGATTTATGATTCGGTTTGGGTAGGAAATGAAGTTTTGAGTGAAAAAATAATCGTTTCTTTAGATGCCGGTTCGCAATTTAACAAAGCGGTTGTTTCTTATTCGGGCGATTTCAAAACCCTTGATTTAGCGGCAGGAATCTATTTACATGCCGAATTAGGAACAATTGTAACTAATCAAGAATTAGGAACAATCGCTTACGCCGAAAATGCCGTGTCGGATGCAGGCGTGCCTGCCGGAAGAAACTACGTAGGCGTTGTTTTTACTTCTCCTGTAAAAGAAATTTTTCAAGATGCGGAACATATTGCCGGAGTGACCGGCTATTCAAACAATCAATCGCTCGTTTATTATTTTGGCGGCGGATGGTCGCAAAGCGGATTTTCTTCGGATATCGACTGGTTTGAGCATGTTGAAGAATTTGCGAAAAAAATAAATGCTCCATTGGAAGTAAAATTCTGAAAATCTTAAATACGAATGTAAACGCCAAAAGAAGAAAGACATAGATATTAAAAGATCTCTTTTTATCTTTACTTGTCTATCTTCTTTTGGCGTTTATTTTCCACTTGTTTTTATTCGTCTGTACATAATTGAAAAATTTTCATGCCTATTTATTAAAGATGCTATTGTTCTGTTTTATGTCATTTCGGCAGAAAACATGACATTTTATATTTTGGCACATCCTTTGCTGAAATCCTTATTACAACGTAAAAACAAAAAATATCAAACAAAAAATATTAAAATTATGGGAAAAATCATTGGAATCGATTTAGGAACAACTAACTCATGTGTGGCTGTTATGGAAGGTAACAAGCCTGTCGTTATTCCTAATAGTGAAGGTAAGATGACAACACCTTCAATAGTAGCGTTCGTTGGCAATGGAGAACGTAAAGTAGGGGATCCTGCCAAACGTCAAGCGATTACTAACCCCACTAAAACTATTTTTTCTATCAAACGGTTTATGGGTGAAACCTACGATCAGGTGAAAGAAGAAATTGCTCGTGTACCTTATAAAGTAGTTCGTGGCGATAACAATACTCCTCGCGTAGATATAGATACTCGTCTTTATTCTCCACAAGAGATCTCCGCAATGGTTCTTCAAAAAATGAAGAAAACGGCAGAAGATTATTTAGGACAGGAAGTAACGGAAGCTGTGATTACAGTTCCTGCTTATTTTTCCGATTCTCAACGTCAAGCTACCATTGAAGCCGGTGAAATTTCAGGATTGAAAGTAAAACGGATTATCAATGAACCAACTGCCGCCGCTTTGGCTTATGGTTTGGATAAATCGGACAGGGATATGAAAATCGCTGTATTTGACTTAGGAGGCGGTACTTTCGATATTTCCATTCTTGAGTTGGGTGGAGGCGTATTTGAAGTGCTATCTACTAATGGCGATACGCATTTGGGCGGCGACGATTTCGATCACGTAATCATTAATTGGCTGGCAGATGAATTTCAAAAGAACGAAGGCCTTGATTTGAGGAAAGATGCCATGGCTATGCAACGTCTAAAAGAAGCTGCTGAAAAAGCAAAAATCGAACTTTCAAGTTCTACATCCACTGAAATCAATTTGCCTTATATCATGCCGGTTGATGGTATGCCTAAACACTTAGTGACAACGTTAACGCGAGCTAAATTTGAACAATTGGCGGACAAACTAATCCGTGCAACAGTAACTCCTTGTGAAAAAGCATTGAAAGATGCCGGTTTATCCCCTAAAGATATAAACGAAGTGATCTTGGTAGGCGGTTCGACGCGTATTCCTGCTATTCAGGCGGAAGTGGAAAAAATCTTTGGTAAAACGCCTTCTAAAGGAGTAAATCCGGATGAAGTAGTGGCTGTCGGAGCTTCTATTCAAGGCGCTATCCTTTCGGGAGACAGTAATTTGGGAGGAATGGTATTGTTGGATGTTACTCCTCTTTCGTTAGGTATTGAAACCATGGGTAGCGTAATGACTAAATTGATTGAAGCTAATGCAACGATTCCCATTAAGAAGTCGGAAACGTTTACGACGGCTGTAGACAATCAACCATCTGTAGAAATTCATGTGTTGCAAGGAGAACGTCCTTTAGCGAAAGACAACAAGACCATCGGTAAATTTCATTTGGATGGAATCATGCCTGCTCCGCGTGGCGTGCCTCAGATTGAAGTCACTTTCGATATTGACGCTAACGGCGTAGTTAGCGTATCGGCAAAAGACAAGGCTACCGGAAAAGAACAAAGTATTCGTATCGAAGCATCCAGTGGATTGAGCGATGCGGAAATCCAACGAATGAAAGACGAAGCAGCAGCCAACGCTGAAGCAGATGCAAAGGAAAAAGAAAAAATTGATAAGTTGAATCATGCCGACAGCGTAATTTTCCAAACAGAAAAACAACTGAAAGAGTTAGGCGATAAGATTCCTGCGGATAAAAAAGCGCCGATTGAAGCAGCTGTAGCTAAATTGAAAGAAGCACACAAAACGCAAGATTTGGCAGGTATTGACGCCGGTATTGCAGAAGTGAACAATGCATTCCAAGCGGCAAGTCAGGAAATGTATAATGCACAACAACAAGCCGGATCCACTACCGACCCATTTTCAAATATGGGAGGAAATCCGTTTGACCAAGCGCGAAATAACGGCGGTAATAGCAGTAAACCGAGCGGAGGTAGTGATGAGGTAACAGACGTTGATTTTGAGGAAGTGAAGTAACGGCTCTCACGAAGCAACCAGCAAAAATAGATATAAAGCGGTAATGCGATGTGTTACCGCTTTTTTGTTGATAAATGTTTTGATATTCAGCATTTGTATCCGTTTTTGTTGTATCTTTACAGCATTAATTACAAACGATTTTTTGCATGATATAAAAAGTGTGCTAATCAGCAAGAAGTAAGACATATAGAATAGCATTGGGCTTTTATCTTTCTTTCTGAAAGTTTGACGATTTGACGATTCTGGAGGATAAGTTTAGTGTTCGCGCGTGTAGGCGTGAACTTAACTTATTTGCGGAATCAGGTTTCGTCAAACACCTCAGAAAGTGGATATTTTAAGTATCACGCTTTTTTTATTGCCAAAATTGAAAATTCGACGACGGGAAAACCGTCTCAGCATATAAGACAGATTTGCAACTGTTCTCCAAAAAATGCGAAGTGAAACTGCGAAAACACTCAAATCATACTGCAGAGAGAGCAGAAACTCTAAAAAACGGGCAATACCTACGAAGCCATACCAAAGTAGGAATCTTAAACTTTTTGTCTGCGAGAAGGATGTGGACGTTAAACTAAAAATAGAAATGAAAAAGAATAATTTTACTTTTTTAATTGGATTTGCTTTATGCGCGATATGCGTATTTGTTACAAGTTGCGAAAAAGACGACAATGATGATATTGTAGTCTTGAAATTAACTGATTTAGAAGGTGTTAATTTTATTTCAGAGTGTATAGAGGATTGGGATTGTAATAAAGGCTTACTTATAAGTACAGTCAAAGGTCCTAATAATGCAACATCAACTTATGACTGCGAAACTACTGATCCAAAAAGTTTATTTTCAGGTGCAAAACTCGACTATATGACTTACGATCGACAAAAAAAACTTTTGAATGCGTATTATGATATTACGTGGTTGGACTATGGTGCGTGGGCATATAGAGATGGAACGGCGACAGTATCTTTTTACACAAAGAATAAACATTAAGTGCAGCATGCTTTAATAAAAACAGCGCAAATTTTAAAGAATTTGACGCTGTTTTTATTGCCTGAAACAAAGCAGGTTGGTTTGTGCACAACTTACTTTTCCATTTTCAAAGCCGCATTGAAACAGGCGTTTGTCGATGGATATCTGGCAATAGATTTATCGGCAAAAATCAAAGGCATACAGGAACAGGAAACCCGCCGTGAGTTTCTGACAGTCGAAGAATTGAATACCCTTGCCGCCACGCCTTGCGAGCAAGACACGATGAAACGCGCCGCCTTGTTCTCTGCGCTCACAGGTTTGCGGCATTGCGATATTCAAAAAATGCAATGGAAAGAAATACAGATTGATGGCGACCAAGCCCGCCTCAACTTCACACAGCAAAAGACAAAGGGCGTTGAGTACATGCCCATTTCGCTGCAGGCGTTGGAACTTTGCGGCGAGCCGCGCAAGCCCGAACAACTTGTTTTTGAAGACCTGCCCGACCCCTCGTGGATTTCAATGCCACTCAAAAGGTGGATTAAAAAAGCAGGTATTACGAAAAAAATTACATTCCACATGAGCCGGCATTCATTTTCAACAAGTGTCTGCCTGACAAACGGCGTTCCTGTTGAATCGCTTAGCCAAATGATGGAGCATCTTTCAATTAAAACTACACAGATTTATGCGAAGGTAACCAGAACTAAGCTCAATGAGGATATGAGCGGTCTTGAAAAACGGATTGAAGGAAAATATCAGTATTTGTAAAAAACATGGCTGGAAATATATTTTTGT
>JAIRLY010000065.1 GCA_031259075.1 Dysgonamonadaceae bacterium
GAATAAGTGATGATGAGACAGGAAGAACCTTAGCTCATGACTTATAATTCATAACTCTTAATTCTTTAAAGTTGCTTTCCAAGTCCCGAAGAGAAGCGTTTTAAAATTATGAAGCGTGGGACTTTTAACTTTATTCGTCTCAGAGGTTCTGAACTACCCACAACAACAAATAAGTTATGCCCACGCATCCAACGTGAGCGTTTACCAACTTATTCTTGTTGTTGTAGAAATTGTTCAGATTTCTGAGACAAGAATAAAAGCTAACGCTTTCTAAATTAATATTTTAAATCCTTATAAAATCTGTTTTTTATTGTGTCACAAAAATAAACACTTTGTCACTTTTTTAATAAAATTGAGCAAAAGTAATGAGATTTTTCGAAATAAAAAATAAAAGAAGAATTATTTTTCATAAATGATTTCAACGGGAGTAACTCAGATTGTCGCGAGACACAATTACAGACGTCTCCGCTCCGCTTGCTGCGCAAGTCTCGGTCGTGTTTGGAAGGCCGAAGGTCTTCAAGATGAATAACCCCCAATGAAGCGAAGCGATTGGGGGCAAATGGAATGTCGGCGACGCTTTCAACCCCGAAGCGGGTTGAACGATTAAAAGGAGTTAACCGAGAAATGAAAGGTTCAACCCCTCAAACGGGGTTGGGGGAGAGGTATCTGTTATTTTCACCTCCCAATCGCTTCGCTTCGCTCCGAAGAAAGGCGCCTTTTTCCCGCGATATGACATAAAGTTTATATTTTACGCTATTTTTGTCAAAGTCAACAAGTGTAAAGTTCATTTTGAACGTATTTTCTTTTTCTTTATGAACATTTTATTGTAATTTTGCACTATCAATTTTAAAGGGTCTATTTTTAATTGTTTTTATTAAAAACTTTAATTTTATTAATATAATTCTATGAGTAATTCTAAAGAAAAACTTTTCTCGGGATTTCCCCCTGTTTCCACTGAAAAATGGAAAGAGAAGATCATTGCCGACCTCAAAGGCGCCGATTTCGAGAAAAAACTCGTTTGGAAAACAAATGAAGGTTTTAATGTGAAGCCTTTCTATCGTACCGAAGACATCGAAGGTCTGAAAACAACCGAATCCCTGCCGGGAGAATTTCCTTATGTGCGTGGAACCGGAAAAGACAATGATTGGTTTGTACGTCAGGATATTGTGGTGACGGATTTCGCCGAAGCCAACCAAAAAGCGCTGGATATCCTGAATAAGGGGATCACCTCTCTGGGGTTTGAAATTCCGGGAGAAAAAGTCAGCAAAGAAAATGTGGCAACTCTTCTCGCCGGTATCCTGCCGGAACACATCGAAATGAACTTCACGACCTGCAACCTGCAATCGGTCGAATTAATCCGGATACTGGTCGAATACTTTAAAGAAAAGAACTGCGATTTAACGAAGATACGCGGTTCAATCAATATTGATTTTATAGGAATTATACTGAACAAAGGCGTTGTGAAAGAAGAACGGATGCAACAAATGCTTGCTGCAATAAACGCCGCCGCCGAACTGCGCTTCTTTAAACTATTTGCCGTCAATGCTTACCTGTTCAATAACGCCGGTTCGTTCATTACGCAGGAATTAGGATATGCCTTAGCGTGGGGAAATGAACTCCTCAACCAACTGATTGAAGCAGGAGTTAATCCGACGATTGCGGCAAAGAAAATCAAATTTAATTTCGGTATCGGCTCAAATTATTTCCTCGAAATAGCCAAATTCCGCGCCGCCCGCTGGCTGTGGGCCGAAATCGTAAAAGCATACAACCCAACCTGTCATCACGACTGCCCGAATGAAGGACCGGGAAACGAATGTCGCTGTTCCGCTAAAATGAACATTTTCGCACAAACATCCACTTTCAATCAAACCATTTACGACGCCCATGTCAACTTGCTCCGCACACAGACGGAAGCTATGTCGGCAACCCTTGCAGGCGTTGATTCTTTGTTGGTTACGCCTTTCGACGAATCGTTCAAAACGCCCGATGACTTTTCGGAACGTATCGCCCGCAATCAGCAACTGTTATTGAAAGATGAATGTCATTTTGATAGAATCGCAGACGCTTCGGGCGGCTCTTATTATATCGAAACTTTGACCGACTCCATCGCAAAAGAAGCATGGAAACTCTTCCTCGAAACGGAAGAAAAAGGTTTCTACGAACAAGTGAAAACCGGAGAAATTCAAGCAGCCGTCAATGCAAGCGCCGATAAACGCTTCAAAGCATTGGCGCAACGCCGCGAAATATTGCTGGGAACCAATCAATTCCCGAATTTCACAGAAAAAACTGCCGGAAAAATAAAACAAATAGCGCAAACAAAATCCGGTTCATGTCCAACAGCGCACGAATCAATCACCCTACTGAACAAGAAACGCTTGGGCGAACCGTTTGAAACCTTACGTTTGACTACCGAAAACTCCGGCAAAGAAATAAAAGCTTTCATGCTGACTATCGGCAATCTGGCTATGCGTTTAGCACGTTCCCAGTTTTCATCCAACTTTCTGGCATGTGCCGGATATAAAGTAATCGACAACCTCGGATTCGAAACAGTGGAACAAGGCGTTAAAGCGGCTCGCGAAGCGCAAGCAGACATCATCGTCCTTTGCTCGAGCGACGACGAATACGCAACTTTTGCACCGGAAGCACACCAACTCACCGGCGATAAGGAAATTTTGATTATTGCAGGCGCTCCCGCTTGCTCCGACGAACTGAAAGCGCAAGGAATCACAAACTTCATTAACATACGAAGCAATGTGCTGGAAACCTTGCAGGAGTTAAATAACAAATTATTATAAATAATAAAGAAAAAAGACGCAAGACAAAAGAAAAATGAAACCAAATTTCAAAAACATCAATATCAGCACAGACGGATTTGTTGAAAAAAATGTAGCCGAATGGGCGCAAGCCAACAACATTCAAGCCGATTGGATCACCCCCGAACAAATTCCGGTGAAACAGGTTTACACCAAAGACGACTTGGAAGGCATGGAACACCTCGAATACGCATCCGGTATTCCGCCCTTCCTCAGAGGACCCTATTCCGGTATGTACGCTATGCGTCCATGGACAATCCGCCAATACGCCGGATTCTCCACTGCCGAAGAATCCAACGCATTTTACCGTAGAAACTTAGCTTCCGGTCAGAAAGGACTCTCCGTCGCTTTCGACTTGGCAACTCACCGGGGCTACGACGCCGACCACCCGCGTGTAGTAGGCGACGTAGGAAAAGCCGGCGTTTCTATCTGTTCGCTCGAAGACATGAAAGTCTTGTTCGACGGTATCCCTTTGAAAGACATGTCGGTTTCCATGACCATGAACGGCGCTGTACTTCCCATCCTCGCTTTTTATATCAACGCCGGACTGGAACAGGGCGCTAAACTGGAAGAATTGACGGGAACTATTCAGAACGACATTCTGAAAGAATTTATGGTGCGTAACACCTATATCTATCCGCCGGAATTTTCCATGCGCATCATTGCCGACATCTTCGAATATACCTCGCAGAAAATGCCCAAATTCAATTCCATCTCCATTTCCGGTTACCACATGCAGGAAGCCGGTGCAACCGCCGACATCGAATTGGCTTACACCTTAGCCGACGGTATGGAATACCTGAAAGCCGGTATCAATGCCGGTATCGACGTGGACGCTTTCGCTCCCCGCCTCTCCTTCTTCTGGGCTATCGGGATGAACCATTTCATGGAAATAGCCAAGATGCGCGCCGGTCGCCTGTTGTGGGCGAAAATCGTAAAAAGTTTCGGCGCTAAAAATCCGAAATCGCTGGCTTTGCGTACACATTGCCAAACTTCCGGATGGTCGCTGACAGAACAAGACCCCTTCAACAACGTAGGACGTACCTGCATTGAAGCTATGGCGGCAGCTCTGGGACATACTCAATCCCTGCACACCAACGCCTTGGACGAAGCCATCGCGCTTCCGACCGATTTCTCCGCACGTATTGCCCGCAATACGCAAATCTATATTCAGGAAGAAACTTGTATCACAAAAGAAATCGACCCCTGGGCAGGTTCTTATTATGTAGAAAAACTGACGGAAGAACTGGTAACAAAGGCGTGGACACTGATTCAGGAAGTACAGGAATTAGGCGGAATGGCCAAAGCCATCGAAACCGGTATTCCGAAAATGCGCATCGAAGAAGCCGCTGCCCGGACGCAAGCCCGTATCGACTCCGGTAATCAAACCATTATCGGCATCAACAAATACCGTCTGGAAAAAGAAGACCCCATCGACATTCTGGAAGTGGACAATACGGCTGTCCGGAAACAACAAATCGAACGATTGAACGAGTTGAAATCCAAACGGGACAACGCCGCAGTACAAAAAGCGTTGGAAGCGATTACCCGTTGCGCCGAAACCGGCGAAGGAAACTTGTTGGATTTAGCGGTTCAAGCAGCTCAAGTGCGCGCAACCTTGGGAGAAATCTCCGACGCTTGCGAGAAAATATGTGGAAGATATAAAGCAATTATTAGAACTATTTCAGGCGTGTATTCATCAGAAACTAAAGGCGACGACATGTTTAAAAAAGCATGCGAACTGGCCGACAAATTTGCAAAGAAAGAAGGCCGTCAACCGCGTATCATGGTGGCGAAAATGGGACAGGACGGTCACGACCGGGGTGCGAAAGTAGTCGCTACCGGCTATGCCGACTGCGGATTCGACGTGGACATGGGTCCTTTGTTCCAAACACCGGAAGAAGCCGCCCGTCAAGCCGTTGAAAACGATGTGCACGTTTTGGGCGTATCTTCTTTAGCGGCCGGACATAAAACCCTGGTCCCGCAGGTAATCGAAGAATTGAAGAAGCTGGGCCGCGAAGATATCCTGGTCATTGCCGGCGGCGTAATTCCGGCGCAGGACTACGATTACCTGTACAAAGCAGGCGTCGCCGCCATATTTGGACCCGGTTCGCCGGTGACGACGGCAGCAATTACCATTTTAGAATTGTTGTTGCAAGATTAAAATTTGGAAACGTTCAGTTCTTCCAAAGTATGAACAGGGCGTTCTTGTTCGTAGGGAATGGGTTGCCGTGAAAAGGTTTGAAAATAAAGCAAACAAGCGTCTCTCCACCAAATAGCGTCGCGTGTTTGAACTTTTAATTTGGATTGAACATGTTCGAAGCGTTCTTTATCAATAAAGAACGCTGTTTTATCCCAGATTTTTTGAAACTCACGAGCCGCTTCTACTCCATCCTGGTATTTACGGCATAAGTTTTCCCACAACGTATTTCCGTTTTGCATCCGGTAATTCCATGGTACATGATGAAACCAGAGCAGTAAATTTTCCGGGCAGGTTTCAATCTGATCATAAATTGTAGAAAGCGGAGGGAAATATTGGCTCACAGCATTGCTTCCCGCATGGGTTCTATCAAATCCCAAGCCAATCGCATCCGCTTTGTGGTAGTACGAAGGCATCCAATCGGGCCGGGCGTCGGGGATATTCAACCAAGGTTCAGGCCCATAATGATGTTCCCAAGCAAATAAATGGGCTAATCCCAACGGCATCATATAATTGACTACAGCCTCCCGCGATTCCGCCATCATCCGTTTTACCGGTTCAATAAAAGCCGTTTCATTCGAAAAAGTCATCCGAAGCCATTCATCAGCAATATGTTCGGACGTTAATTCATGATTCCATGCCAATCGTCCGAAACAATACCAATTTGCTTGGGCAAAATGATGACCGGTCCAATTGGAGTCGTTTCCTGTATTCGCTACTCCGGCGATGGCGGTAATGGTTTGAGGGAAAAGCGTTCCGTCGGTACATTTGGCCGTAACGCTTCCTTTTCCTTTAGCGTATGTATCCGATTGCAAACATTCTACATATAAAGGCGCCAGATAAGCTAATTGTTTTGAAAATCCCAAATATTCCTGAGTGATTTGAAATTCAATCATTAAAGGTGTTTTTTGCATAGCTCCAAACAGAGGATGAAGCGGTTCGCGCGGTTGAAAATCAATTGGGCCGTTTTTAACTTGAATAATCACATTTTTGTGAAACCGACCGTCTAAAGGCATAAATTCGTCATACGCTTGTTTGGCCCGGTCGGTACTCTTTGCATCATATACAAAAGCGCGCCACATTACAATTCCGCCGTAAGGTTCTAAGGCCTCTGCCAATAAGTTAGCTCCGTCGACATGAGTTCTTCCGAAATCCTGTGGACCGGGTAGCCCCTCGGAGTTGGCTTTCACCAAAAAACCTCCGAAATCGGGAATGAAAGAATATATTTCTTTCGCTTTTTCTTTCCACCACCGACGAACTTCTTTATTTAAAGGATCGGATGTAGGAAGTCCGCCTAATTCGGATGGTGAAGAAAAATTTACCGACAAATACACTCTGATTCCCCATTTGCGAAAAATATTTGCTATTTCTGCTGTTTTTATTAAATATTCGCGGGAAATAAATTTCGGATTAGCGTTTACGTTATTCAAAACGGTTCCGTTGATTCCGATACTTGCATTGGCACGGGCATATTCGGTATAGCGAGGATCTGATTTTTCGGGTAAATCCTCCCAGTTCCAAAGCGAACGACCTGCATAGCCCCGTTCAATTGTTCCGTCGATATTATCCCAATGGTTGAGAATTCGACGGTCGTAAGCAGGCTTTTCCACTATATTCAAGTCGGAAATATTCCCCTGCATTTGCATTAAACGCAAAAGGTGGAAAGTTCCATACAATAAATTTATGTCGTCGGCAGCGGCAATTAAAATTGATATTCCTGATTTATTATCTTTTTGAGTTTGAATAGAATATCCCTTTTCTATTTTTTTGTCAATCAAAAATACGAGGCAATTACCGGTTCTTTTTTTTGAGAGATTCAATCTTTTTCCGGTCATATCTTCAAACGCAGAAAGAAATTCTCGTGTAATTATCTTTGTTGTTTCGGAATAAGTTATGGGACAAACGGTTGAAATAATTTGTTTGTAATTTTCCGAAATTTGCTCCGATAACAGTTCGTACCGCAACCATAAACGACTTCCGTCTTCAGCGAAGAGATTGATTGCTAAAGAGAATAAAATAAATAACAGGATATTTTTCATATAAAAATAACTCATGGATAAATCATTGTCCCTGAATTGTTCGAATTGTTCCGTCGGGATTGTATTCCAATTCAATTACTTTCATGCTGCGCAACCATGTTTTTCCTCCGGAAGGAACGCTGTCGTGATGAAAAAGGTACCACTTCCCTTTAAATTCTACGATAGAATGATGCGTCGTCCAGCCGACGACAGGCGTCAAAATCACTCCTTGATAAGTAAAAGGTCCGTATGGATTATCACCGATGGCATAACATAAATAATGTGTATTTCCCGTAGAATAAGAAAAATAATATTTTCCGTTGTATTTATGCATCCAAGAGGCTTCGAAAAAGCGACGGTTGTGGTCGCCCGCTTTTAGAGGGTTTCCGTTTTCGTCAAGGATAAGCAAATCTTTCGGTTCTTCGGCAAATTCGAACATATTTTCACTCAATTTAGCGACTTTAGCGCATAAAGCCGGTTCATAGTCGTCCGGTTCGCTTCCTGTTTTTTGCGCCTTATTGTTTCGGTATCTTTGTAATTGACCACCCCAAAGTCCACCAAAATAAATGTAATAATCATCTTCATCTTTGAGGACACAAGGATCTATCGAATAGCTTCCTTTGATTGGCGCCGGTTCTGCAATGAAAGGACCTTCCGGTTTATCGGCAGTTGCTACTCCGATATGGAATACATCATTTTTATCTTTCAAAGAAAAATAGAGATAATATTTCCCGTCTTTTTCGGCCACATCCGAATCCCATAATTGGCGACCGGCCCAAGGAATATCGTCTACATCCAAAATCATACCGTGATCGATAATTTCTCCGTCTATCGTTTCTAAAGAAAAAACGTGATAATCTTTCATATTGAAATGATCGCCGTTGTCATTTTCCGGAACACCCGATTCCCAATCGTGAGAAGGATAAATATAGATTTTTCCGTTGAATACTTTAGCGGAGGGATCGGCCATATAAATTCCGGAATTTACCGGTAATAAATATTTTGAGGTGCACGAGTCGGCAAGTTCCTGTTTCATATATTTTTATTTTTTGTTCATTTTTTCATGTAATTTATTTGTCTTCCGCTCCCATAAGGATCAATTCTTTTACTACCGGTTTCGGTTGATGATTGCGGTCAAACAGCAGGGCATAATCTGTGCGGCCTTTGATGGGCCAGTTGTTTCGCCATGATGCATCGTCAGCTATGCCCCAAAGGGTAACGCGATCTACCTTGTCTTGATGTTTGAGAAATAGTTTGAATAGATCTTTATAACGTTCATATAATTGATTAGCAACATCTTCCGGTAAGCCATCCACATAAGGATTTAAAGATTGTTGATATTCAAAGTTAGCAAGCACATCCGCTCCTATGCTCGGATTAGGAGTGGGTAGAACGGTGAAATCCAATTCTGTAATGTTTACTTTGCAACCTAATTCCGAAAAAGCGAGTAGACTCTTTTCAAATTCATTGAGATCGGGGAAATTTAAACTACAATGACCTTGCATGCCGATACCGTCTATTTTTACGCCTGCTTTCCGAAGCTTTTCAACCATATTCACGACGCCTTTTCTTTTGCCTTCATGAGCCATTGAATAATCGTTGTAATACAATTCGCAATCCGGATCGGCGGCTTTTGCAAACTCAAATGCCAATCGAATATAATCTTCGCCGATGATCCGGTAAAACTTGGAATTTCTCCACGAACCATCGTCTTCAATTGCTTCATTTACAACATCCCAACCTCTGATTTTTCCTTTGTAACGACCGACGACAGTCGTAATATGATCTTTCATTCGTTGAATCAGTTCTTCACGAGAAACATCCCGTCCGTTTTCATCTATAAAAAACCATTGGGGCGCTTGTGAATGCCAAATTAAGGTATGACCAATAATAACCGTGTTATTTTCTTCTCCGAATTTTACAAATCGGTCGGCTTCATCAAAAAAGAAAACGCCTTTTTCAGGTTGAAGATTTTCGCTTTTCATGCAATTTTCGGCTACGATGGAATTGAACTCTCTTTTCAAAACCCGAATGGAAGCAGTATCCTTTCCCGACGAAATGCCGGTATTGATTGCTGCTCCAATGAGAAATTTCCCTGCGTAAGCGTCTTTTAATGTTTCCGGATTCCGTAATTTTAAGGTGCAACTACTGAAAACAAAAATTGTTGCTATCACTGTATATTTCAAAGATTTCATTTTTTTCATATCTTATTTTTTTTATTTTTCTCTTCTTCGCTTCGTTAATTCTTTTTGTATATCTTCATTTTTCTTTTTGCTGATCGGATAGAAAAACAAAGCAATCACTCCAACCGTAAACGTCGTTGCCGGTATTAAGCTGGATGTCAATGTAATCCCTTTAATTGCGCTCACTGTTTGAATGGCATTTTCGACATATCCAAACGATTCGATAATTCCTCCGCAAATTGCGCCGCCGATACCCAATCCGGCTTTCAGTGCAAATACAATTCCTGCAAATACAAAACCGGTAGCACGGCGATGATTGATCCATTCGGAATGGTCGGCTACATCGCCCATCATTGCCCAAAGTAAGGGTATAGTCGGTGCGTATGCTAAACTTTTCAGAATATTCAAAGTGAAAATTCCTCCGATATTATTTGCCGGAACTACAAAGAATAATCCTGTAAATAAAGCGGTTAAAGCTAAACAGACTAAAAACACATTGCGTTTTCCAAAAATATTAGACAGAAATCCGGATAATAAGATAACTCCCGCCAGAGTGACAATCTGACCAATCATATTGAAAAGGCTGAATCCGGTAGCGAATACTTCATTGGCATTGTAAACGATTAATCCGAAAGCATCCAAAAATTTATCCCATGCTCCTAATTGCACCCCTTTTTCCGCTACCAGACCGAAATGCCCAAGAAAAGAAAATAAAGCTTCCTTATCTACTACATATTTGAAATAATACGACATGGAACTTCCCCATAAAGCTAACGTAGTGAAAAGAAACAACGTTAAAACAAACATGGATTTCCATGGAACACAGGAGATAATATCTTTGAAATCTTGTTTGATAGATGTTTTTTGATTCGCCGGAGGAATAATCCGTTCTTTAGCTGAGAAAAAAGTAATGATCATCAAAACAATACCGACGATGGCAAATAAGGTAACAGTCCAAAACCAACCTTTGGAAGATGAAGCGTTTCCGCCGAATTTAGTTACCAAAGGCAACGTTAGACCCTGAACTACAAAAGTAGCAATGGTAGCTGTTACAAATCGAACGGAAGAGATGCTCGTCCGCTCCTTAATATCGCTTGTCATCACTCCTCCCAAAGAAGAATAAGGTGTATTGTTGAATGAATAAATCGACATTAATAAGGTATAGGTAATTCCCGCGTATATGATTTTTCCTCTTTCGGATAAATCGGGAGTAGAAAAAGCTAAGATAAAGAAAACGGCGAAAGGGATGGCGGTCCATAACAGCCATGGACGGTATTTTCCCCATTTAGTATTGGTCCGGTCGGAAAGGATTCCAACGAGCGGATCTACAAAAGCGTCGAAAATACGGGCAAATAAAAGGATCATTCCTGCAATAGATGCTTTGATGCCAAAAACGTCGGTATAAAACATCATTTGAAACATCATCATCATTTGAAAAATCAGATTGGCAGAACCATCGCCCAAACTATAGCCTATTTTTTCTTTCAAGGAAATTTTTTGCAAAGTAGATTTCATAAAATATTCATGTATTAATTATTTAGATTTTCTTGTGACAAATGTAAAAGAAGCTAAATCTAAAAACAAATATTATTGTTTCATGAAATGTTAACGTGGTAACATGACGTTTTTTTTAGTAACAAAAACTTATATATTTGTTACTTCGCTGTTTTTATTTTCATAAAGGCAAGTATGGCGAAAGCACGGAGGCGCGAAGGCACGAAAGCACGAAAGGGCGAAGGCACGAAAGCACGAAAGGGCGAAGGCACGAAAGCGCGAAAGGGCGAAGGCACGAAAGCACGAAAGGGCGAAGGCTCGAAAGCACGGAGGCGTAAAGCGTGGCCCATTAGAACACAGATAAGCATGGAAGTAATTATTTAAAATCCGTGTTCTAATGGGCAGTTAACTCCTTTCGCGCTTTCGCCCTTTCGTGCTTTCGTGCCTTCGCCCTTTCGTGCTTTCGTGCCTTCGCCCTTTCGTGCTTTCGTGTCTTCGCCCTTTCGTGCTTTCGTGCTTTCGCGTCACCTGTAAACCATCACAAATTATTTATTTCGCATCCCTAAGGAGTTGTCCGGAAATAAAAAATTCATTGCCGATTTTTTAAGCTTTAACTTCTCCCTGTATATTATAATAATGCGGCGACATAATGTTGACGCCTGCGGCATTGAATTTATCCTGTACATTTTGCCGCAGAGCAGTAGATATCAACGTTAACTTATTCGCATCGCCGATATATGCATTGATTTGATAAACAATATAAAAATCGTTGAAAGCGGTTTCCAAAACAAACGGATGCGGATTTTTCATCACGCCTTCTGTACTTTCGGCAGCGTCGATCAATAATTGATGCACCGTTCGCCAAGGCGTTTCATAGCCAAAAGATACATCAAAATAAATAATGAGGCCTTTGGTTCTTGCCGACTCACTCAAATTCGTAGTTTGGGAATTCATAATGGTTGAATTGGGAATGGTAATAATTTCGTTTTTTAAGGTTCGCACCCGAGTCACAATAGGCGTTTTTTCCATTACATTACCGATAACATCATTTATTTTTATCCGGTCTCCTATTCTGAACGGTCGCATATAAGTTATAATCATTCCGGCAATTAAGTTCCCAATGGCGGAACTGGAACCAAACGAAACGATCAATCCCAAAAATACGGATATACCTTGAAAAAATTTCGAATCCGAATTAGGTAAATACGGATAAATCAGGGCAATCATGAAAGCGTATAATAAAAATCGAACGATACTGTAAGTGGGTTTCGCCCAATCCGGATAAAAACCGGTAATTTTCAAATGTCCCGTTTCTATTTCTTTTGCCAGATAACCGATTCCTCTTGTAATGTAATGGATTATAGACCATATAATGGCTATTATAAATAAATTTGGAACATAATTAATAATATTCCAACCAATTCTCTTGAGAGGCGTTAAGACATAAGAAAATATCTGCATAGCCAAATCTTCCGTTTGAGGAAAAATACTGAAAAGAATAGGAATAGATATAATTAACTGAATAATAATCGTAACATATCTTAAAATATTTAACAGAAAAAAGATAATTCCTTCTTGACGGTCAACGCTAAGAAATTCATAATTTCGGATAAATACAGGTTTCAGATATTTATTCTTTACATTATCTATTTTATTTTTTAATTTTCGAAAACAATAGTTGGTAAGCTTAATAAGGATGTATTGAACAAGCAGTACCAACGCAAAAAGTAAAATGTTTTTTATTAACCGCAACAAACCATGTTTATTTTGCAACGCTTTTAAAGTATCTACGATAATTTCTCTATCTTGAATAGCTAATTCGTCGCGCGACATATTCATCCACATACCATCCTTATTCGTAAAAGAAATAATCACTTGCTTATCATACATGATATCGGTCGTAAATTCTTCCGGAAGGATGGATACGGAATCCGGATTTGTATTATATTCTTTTCCTAACTTCGTAATTATTTCGCTCACTTGAAACGCCCTTTGCTCCGGCGACAATCCGCCTCTGTTTGTATAAAGATAAAACAATGTATCTTCTTCCACCACTACGGGTATCCCTGTAGTAATATTGCGCAGTGAATCGATTGTGTTTTTTTGTCGGGCCAATTTTAAAGAATCGGCTGCAAAAGCAGCTAATTTCATTTGTTCGATCTCCATCAGGAGATTCATTTCATTCAGTTGTTTTTCTTTTAATAATTGTTGCGTTTTTACTAATTGAGAAGAATCCGAATCCGGCAAAACCGGTTCATCTGCCACAATAGAATCTGCCAAAGACCCCCAAAACTCACTTATTTTCGATTGACCGGAAGCAAATACAGGTTGTTCGCAAACGTTGAATATAAAAGAAAAGAGAAAAAAACAAATTGTATTTTTTATAAATTTTCTCATCAGATTATGAATTATTTTTTGTGCTTTTATTATTAACAGGAATTGTGTGTTTTAAAATCCGGCTGCAAA
>JAIRLY010000140.1 GCA_031259075.1 Dysgonamonadaceae bacterium
TGAAATGCTGTCCGGCGGTTCTCAACGCGTATGGGCGTATAGGAATACGTTATATATAAACGCGAAGCAGGAAGACGTCGTGAGCATTTATAACATGACGGGCGTTCTCAGGGAGAAAATAGAGATCGGCGAAGGCGTCAGTAAAATCACGCTGGAGAGAGGACTTTATGTAATAACCCTTAAAGACGGTTCGGTACATAAGATAGTGATCCGCTAAGGAGAGGGGCTTTGTACCTGTCGATGACGGGTGGATAGGGCCATTAGAGAAAAGACTCATAGAACATTCTGTTCCGGGGGTCTTTTCTTTTTTTTATCAATCATTGAAAGATATTTTGCAAATCGCAAAAAGTCCGACGGAACGCTGTAGAAGCCCTTGCTGGAGTACTTTTTCTATGGATATGAAAGTTCGGACAAATATTTTTTTATAAAAAAAATATAGAAACATTTGTTTTTAGAAAAAAGATTGCATACATTTGCTCACTCGCAGTTTTATAATGTTTATAATGTAACTTTGTATACATTATAATATTGTTTTGAGAATAGAGAGCCTTGTTTATATAACTAATTGATAATTGATGTACACATGAAAACAAAAAGTTTGCCGGTTCGTATCTTTCGTTTTTATCTGGAGGGTTTCAGGTCGATGGATCTTGGTCGCACCCTTTGGGTGTTGATACTTATAAAGTTGTTTATAATGTTTTTTGTTCTTAAAATATTCTTTTTTCCCCGTTATCTGAATCAGTTTGATTCGGTATCGGAGAAAGAGAATTATGTTTCGAAAGAGTTGGTAGAAAGAGCATTAAATCCCTAAATATAAATAATTATGATTGAAAATCTGGATTCTTTTTTAGTAGATTGGTCGCGTGCGCAATTTGCTATGACAGCCATTTATCATTGGCTGTTTGTTCCTCTTACGTTGGGACTTGGATTGATTATGTCTATAATGGAAACGATCTATTATAAGACAGGTAATGTGTTTTGGAAAGAGACGGCAAAGTTCTGGATGAAGCTGTTCGGGATAAACTTTGCGGTTGGTGTTGCAACCGGATTGATTCTGGAATTTGAGTTTGGCACCAATTGGTCGAACTACAGTTGGTTTGTGGGCGATATCTTCGGGGCGCCGCTTGCTATCGAAGGTGTCATTGCATTTTTCATGGAAGCGACGTTCATCGCCGTTATGTTTTTCGGATGGAATAAAGTGAGCCGGGGTATGCATTTGACGTCTACATGGCTAACGTTTGTCGGTACTGCGATTTCCGCTTTATGGATTCTTGTAGCGAATGCCTGGATGCAATATCCGGTAGGCATGAAATTCAACCCGGACACGGTGCGAAATGAGATGTATGATTTCTGGGCGGTGGCGACGTCTCCCGTGGCTATCAACAAGTTTTTCCATACGGTATTGTCAGGACTAATGCTGGGAGGTTCGTTTGTGATGGGAGTCAGCGCCTGGTTCCTGTTGAAAGAGAGGCATCGGAAATTTGCCGTATCAAGTATGAAGATTGGTGCTGCAACAGGACTTGTCTCTGCATTATTGCTCCTTGTTACCGGTGATAGTTCTTCGAAAAATGTGGCAAAATATCAACCGATGAAACTCGCTGCAATGGAAGGACTGTATAATGGAAGCGATGGCGTGTCGCTTGTCGGACTCGGCGTTCTTAAGCCTTGCGTTGAAAATGTGACGGATAACGACGACGCTTTTTATTTTAAGATTGCATTCCCCAAAATGTTGTCGTGGCTTGCTACCGGCGATGCGAATGCATATGTGCCCGGTATCAACGATTTGCTGAAAGGCGGTTACCGGACGGACGATGGCGAAGCCTTGTCGGCCGAAGAAAAAATCAGGCGGGGGAAAGTCGCTATAAAAGCTTTGTCGGATTATCGCGTCGCTACAAAAGAAGGTAACGGCGAAGCGGCCAATGCTGCAAAGACTTCCATGGAAAGCAATTTTAAATATTTCGGATACGGCTATATCAATCAACCGAAAGATCTTATCCCCCCTGTACAATTGACGTTTTATTCGTTTCATGTAATGGTTATTTTGGGCGCTTATTTCATCTTATTATTTCTTGTTATATGCTGGTTCGGCTGGAAAGATAATTTGAATAAACGCTGGTTACACGTGGTTTCGCTGTGGTCGATTCCACTTGCCTATATTGCCGGTCAGGCGGGATGGGTGGTCGCTGAAGTCGGACGTCAGCCGTGGGCTATTCAAGACATATTGCCTGTTACGGCCGCCATCTCCAAGTTACCGACAACATCGGTTGTCCTTACATTCTTCCTGTTCCTGATTCTTTTTGCAATCATGCTTGTGGCAGAAATACGGATTATGGTCAAAGCGATTAAGAAAGGCCCGAATTCTGTAGTTGATGAGAATAAATGAAAAAATAAGAACATAATTACTATAAAGATATGAACGATTATATATTTTTGCAGCATTATTGGTGGTTTTTAATATCACTGCTTGGAGGGCTTCTTGTACTGTTACTTTTTGTTCAGGGAGGCCAGTCGCTTCTTTTCTCATTAGGAAAGACTGAAAACGAACAGAAGATGCTCGTTAATTCTACCGGAAGGAAATGGGAATTTACCTTTACTACGTTAGTGACTTTCGGCGGAGCGTTTTTTGCGTCCTTTCCGCTGTTTTACTCGACAAGTTTCGGTGGCGCTTATTGGGTATGGCTTCTGATTTTGTTATGTTTTGTTCTTCAGGCCGTATCGTATGAGTTTCAGTCGAAAAAAGGCAATCTATTGGGTAAGAAGACGTATCAGATATTTTTAATACTCAATGGCATATTGGGTCCCGTATTGATAGGAACAGCGGTCGGTACTTTTTTCAATGGGGCGGAGTTCGTTGTTAACAAGGCGCAACTTACCAACATCGGTATGCCGGTGATCTCTACCTGGGCAAATCCGTTACATGGCCTGGAGGCGGCATTTGTGATATGGAACGTATGCCTTGGGCTAGGCGTCTTCTTCCTGTCGCGCGTTTTGGCAATCCTGTATTTCATCAATAATATTGATGATGAAACTGTCAGGGAACGTTGCCGGAAACGTTTGCCGATTGAAGCCGCATTATTTCTCGTATTTTTCCTTACCTTCTTTGTGCGTCAGCTTCTTGTCGAAGGATTTGCGGTAGATCCGGTTACGGGAGAGGTGTTTATGGAGAAATATAAATATTTCAATAACTTCATACAAGTACCGGCTGTGGCAATTGTTCTTCTTGTGGGAGTTGTGCTTGTATTGTACGGAATAGCCATGCCGATTATCTCTAAAAACAGTACGAAAAGTATATGGTTTGCCGGGGCGGGAACGGTCTTGACGGTATTAGCGCTTCTGCTTTGCGCCGGATGGAATAATACGGCATATTATCCTTCGGTAGCCGAATTGCAGAGTTCGCTTACGATATCAAACAGTTGTTCCAGCTTTTTTACGCTGAAGGTCATGACTTATGTCTCATTTTTCATTCCTTTTGTCCTTGCATATATCTTTTATGCATGGCGCTCGATCGATCTGCATAAGATTACGAAGAAAGAAATGGAGAATGATGAACAGGAAGTTTATTAGTGTTCACGCACGGCGTTTGCGAAAATTGTTTTTTAATTAGATGATTTCCGTTATTTCCCGTATGGTTTTCCGGTTTGTGACCGTTTCCAGGTCATGAGCCGGATAACCTATTGGGGTAATGGCAACGGGAATTATACCGGCAGGCAGGTCGAATAATTTGTAACATAATTCCACATCGAAATTGCATACCCAACAAGTACCCAAACCTTTTTCCGTTGCCGCCAATACGATGTGTTCGAATGCAATCGTTACATCTATATCGCAATGGTCTTTGCCGTCGGCTTTGCGTTTCCATGATCGGCCAGTATCTCCCAGAGCAAGGATGTATACAGGCGCTACGGCAAACCAATCCCTATTATAACATTGGTGAAGCAGCGCTTTTTTTTCGGGGGATTTCACAACGAGAAATTTCCACGGTTGAGCATTGACGGCAGAAGGCGCTAATCGTGCACATTCCAGTAAATAGTCGATTTTCTCAGTCTCCACATGGTCGGGCAAAAATTGCCTCACGGAGCGTCTTTTAGAGATAATTTCCAACAGGTCCATCGTATATATTTTAAATTGAACAGTGCAAAACTACATGAAAATTCTGTAATTTCCAAGCGCATATGAAATGAAACGGTTTTTCTGCAAAAATCCGTTCTATCTTCGACACAATTTGCTGCTGAACGGCGAGAGTGGGGAGGGGGATTTCAGAGGAAGTTAAGTTATTGCTGTTGATAGAAGGAGAATTGTCCCCGGCGTTATTGTCTCTTTTGGTCTACATACAAAAAAACCTGTTGATGCGATACAATCAGCATATTTTTTTTTCAATAAAAGCAATATTTTCCAAATATGATCTTACCATTGAAAACAATGTATCGCCGTACTTCAAGCTGCGACTGGCTCTGCTTGGCACTTTTGAAACTTCGATTATTTTTGCTTCTTTAATAATATGTTGTTTATTGTCAATAGATTCAATGTCAATATAACCGAAAGAATTTCCAGTTGGCTTTTTGCTCTCCATTGGATACAGCACGTCCCCCAACTTCACGGTTTTCCAATCGCCATTCAGACAATTTTGCAGCGTTTTTTGCCGTGCTAATTTTGTTAATTGCAATAACGATAATTTTTGGGGTTTTATCTTTTTTATTTCTGTCATACCTTATAATGAATTTTCAATTTTATAGAATTTATCATTTTCCCATTTAATCGGATTATTGATTATGTATTCGGAAATGGTTTGAAATGATTGGTAATTGCGGATAATATGTTCAAAATAATTACGTTGCCACAATTTACCCAAATATTGTTTTTGCGATTTGTATATTTCCAAACATTTTTTCATTACCAACGATTTGAATGTGCCAACGATTTGGGCGACGGTATGGGCAGGGTTTACCCCCGCCCCATTTATGGTATCATTTTGGGCGACGGTATGGGCGGGGCTTGCCCCCGCCCTATTTATGGTATCATTTTGGGCGACCGCGAGGGTCGCCCCTACGGCGTCGTGCGGCAATATTTCAATAATTCCGTGAAAATGGTTGGGCATTACGACATATTCGTGCAATTCAATATTTTGATAACGGCTTGACAAATCAATCCATTCACTTTCAACAATTT